>NZ_LOVS01000017.1:0-119712 GCF_001523835.1 Burkholderia sp. ABCPW 14
TTCACGGCGGTGCCGTCGGAGAAGAGGCCGACCTCGGGCAGCGCGACGCGCTCGCCTGCCGCGAGCGAGCGCTTCATCGCGCACGAATCGTCGGTCTGCACGCCGATCACCCTGATCTCGGGGCGCACCGCCTTCACGTATGCGGCGACGCCCGCCGCGAGCCCGCCGCCGCCGATCGGCACGAAGATCGCGTGGATCGGCCCCTGATGCTGGCGCAGGATCTCCATCGCGACCGTGCCCTGGCCCGCGATCACGTACGGGTCGTCGAACGGATGGACGAACGTGAGGCCGCGCTCGGCCTGCACCTTCACCGCGTGCGCATAGGCGTCGCTGTACGATTCGCCCGCCTGGATCACCTCGACGGTCGGGCCGCCGTGCGTGCGCACCGCATCGACCTTCACCTGCGGCGTCGTCACCGGCACGACGATCACCGCCTTCACGTTCATCCGTGCCGCCGAGAACGCGACGCCCTGCGCGTGATTGCCCGCCGACGCGGTGATCACGCCGCGCGCGAGCGCGTCGGCCGGGATGTGCGCCATCTTGTTGTACGCGCCGCGCAGCTTGAACGAGAACACCGGCTGGTTGTCCTCGCGCTTCAGATAGACGTGGTTGTGCAGCCGCGCGGACAGGTTGCGCGCACGTTCGAGCTCGGTTTCGAGCGCGACGTCGTATACCCGGGCGGTCAGGATTTTCTTCAGATAATCGTGGGAAGCCATGAGAGGGCGCGAAAAGCGTGGATGCGGCGGAAAAAGGCAATGATAGCGCCAACCCTCGCCGTTTCGGCCTTAACCGAATGGTTACCGACCGTCCGGACGGCGAATCGAAGTCGATTCGATCGCCGTCGGGGTACTGAAAGACGAGCGCGCCGCGCGGCGCAGCCGGCCGCAAACGCCCGCCAGTCGGGCGCCGCAGCCGATCCGACGGCCCATTCGACTGCCGTGCCGACGATTAACGCGTTCGTCCAACCTAGGTTAGAATTTCGTTTTGAATCAAGGATCGGAAGATGCAAAGGCAGTCTCGGATCGTCGCTTTGAAGCCGGCGCCGCGCGCAGCATGTCCGGCGGCGGAACGGCACGCGCGCCGCGCGCGATCGTGTTGACGGTACCGAGCGCCGCCAGGTCGTGTCGATCCGGAGTCGCGCTTCAGCGCTCGCTCCGGTCCCGTGCAAAGCAGTCACGTGCCTGGTAACAGAAGATTTCCCCAAAATCGCGCACCACGCGCCTGCCGGTTTCGCGCTCCTTCGTCGCGCGCCGGCCTCCGAATCGTCCGAACATGAACGCACCGCAAGTTTTCGATCCGCACGGCGCGGCAGCCGCCGTCGCCGCCGACCCCGCTCCGCGCCTGCGCGAAATTCCCTACAACTACACCTCGTTCTCCGATCGCGAGATCGTGATCCGGCTGCTCGGCGACGAAGCCTGGGCCGCGCTCGACGAACTGCGCGCCGAGCGCCGCACCGGCCGATCGGCGCGGATGTTGTACGAAGTGCTGGGCGACATCTGGGTGGTGCGCCGTAATCCGTATCTGCAGGACGATCTGCTCGACAATCCGAAGCGCCGCGCGCTCCTGATCGAGGCGCTGAACCATCGGCTGTCCGAGATCGAGAAGCGCCGCCGCGCCGATCTGTCTGAGCACGGCGACGTGGCGGGCCGCGAGCGCTCCGCGCGCGTCGAGATGCTCGCGGCGGCCGCGCATCGCGCGGTCGACGAGTTCGCGCAGGAATTCGAGAAGATGGCGCAGTTGCGCCGCCGCGCGACGAAGGTGCTCGGCCGCTGCACGCAGAAGGACAACATCCGCTTCGACGGCCTCGCGCGCGTGTCGCACGTGACGGATGCGACCGACTGGCGCGTCGAATATCCGTTCGTCGTGCTGACGCCCGACAACGAAGCGGAAATCGCGGGCCTCGTGAAGGCTTGCTTCGAGCTCGGCCTGACCGTGATCCCGCGCGGCGGCGGCACGGGCTACACGGGCGGCGCGGTGCCGCTCACGCCGTTCTCGGCCGTCATCAACACCGAGAAGCTCGAGCAGCTGGGCGCGGTCGAGCTGACCGAGCTGCCCGGCGTCGCGCACAAGGTGCCGACGATCTTCTCCGGCGCGGGCGTCGTCACGCGCCGCGTGACCGAGGCGGCCGAGGCGGCCGGCTACGTGTTCGCGGTCGATCCGACGTCGCTCGACGCATCGTGCATCGGCGGCAACGTCGCGATGAACGCGGGCGGCAAGAAGGCGGTGCTGTGGGGCACCGCGCTCGACAATCTCGCGTGGTGGCGGATGGTCGATCCGGAAGGCAACTGGCTCGAAGTCACGCGCGTCGAGCACAACCTCGGCAAGATCCACGACATCCCGGTCGCGCGCTTCGAGCTCAAGTGGTTCGACGGCGCGCGCGCGCCGGGCGAGAAACTCTTGCGCGCCGAGACGCTCGACATCGAAGGCCGGCGCTTCCGCAAGGAAGGCCTCGGCAAGGACGTGACCGACAAGTTCCTCGCGGGGCTGCCGGGCGTGCAGAAGGAAGGCTGCGACGGGCTCATCACGTCCGCGCGCTGGGTGCTGCACAAGATGCCCGCGCATACGCGCACCGTCTGCCTCGAATTCTTCGGCCAGGCGCGCGAGGCGATTCCGAGCATCGTCGAGATCAAGGACTATCTGTTCGAGACGTCGAAGCAGGGCGGCGCGATTCTCGCCGGCCTCGAGCACCTCGACGAGCGCTACCTGCGCGCGGTCGGCTACGCGACGAAGAGCAAGCGCAACGCGTTCCCGAAGATGGTGCTGATCGGCGACATCGTCGGCGACGATGCGGACGCGGTCGCGGCCGCGACGTCCGAAGTCGTCCGGATGGCGAACGGCAAGAGCGGCGAAGGCTTCGTCGCGGTGAGCGCGGAAGCGAGAAAGCGCTTCTGGCTCGACCGCAGCCGCACCGCGGCGATCGCGAAGCACACGAATGCGTTCAAGATCAACGAAGACGTCGTCATCCCGCTCAACCGGATGGGCGAATACACGGACGGCATCGAGCGGATCAACATCGAGCTGTCGATCAAGAACAAGCTGCAGCTCGTCGACGCGCTCGAGGCGTTCTTCACCGCGGGCAACCTGCCGCTCGGCAAGAGCGACGACGCAAACGAGATCCCGAGCGCCGAGCTGCTCGAAGACCGCGTGCAGCAGGCGCTCGATCTGCTCAAGCACGTTCGCGCGCGCTGGGAATTCCTGCGCGACAAGCTCGACCTGTCGCTGCGCGAGGCGCAGCACTATCTCGTCGCGCTCGGCTACGAGGCGCTCGCGGAGAAGTTCGCGGACCGCGTCGACGCGCAGCCGGAGGCCACCGTGTTCCACATCGCGCAGGACCGCACGGTGCGCATCTCGTGGAAGCAGGAGATCCGCGCGGAACTGCGCGCGATCTTCAACGGCGGCGAATTCAAGCAGATCCTCGACGAGGCGCAGGCGATCCACAAGCGGGTGCTGCGCGGCCGCGTGTTCGTCGCGCTGCACATGCACGCGGGCGACGGCAACGTCCACACGAACATCCCGGTCAACTCCGACAACTACGCGATGCTGCAGGACGCGCACGCGGCCGTCGCGCGCATCATGAAGCTCGCGCGCGCGCTCGATGGCGTGATCTCCGGCGAGCACGGCATCGGCATCACGAAGCTCGAGTTCCTGACCGACGACGAGATCGCCGAATTCCGCGCGTACAAGCAGCGCGTCGATCCGCAGGGCCGCTTCAACAAGGGCAAGCTGCTCGAAGGCGCGGACCTGCGCAACGCGTACACGCCGAGCTTCGGCCTCATGGGCTACGAGTCGCTCATCATGCAGCAGTCCGACATCGGCGCGATCGCCGAATCGGTGAAGGACTGCCTGCGCTGCGGCAAGTGCAAGCCGGTGTGCGCGACGCACGTGCCGCGCGCGAACCTGCTGTATAGCCCGCGCAACAAGATCCTCGCGACGTCGCTGCTCGTCGAAGCGTTCCTGTACGAGGAGCAGACGCGCCGAGGCGTGTCGATCAAGCACTGGGACGAGTTCAACGACGTCGCCGATCACTGCACGGTCTGCCACAAGTGCGCGACGCCGTGCCCGGTGAAGATCGACTTCGGCGACGTGACGATGAACATGCGCAACCTGCTGCGCAAGATGGGCAAGAAGAAGTTCAACCCGGGCAGCGCGGCCGGCATGTTCTTCCTGAACGCGACGAATCCGCAGACGATCAACGCGACGCGCGCGGTGATGATGGGCTTGGGCTACAAGGCGCAGCGCTTCGCGAACGATGTGCTGAAGAAGGTCGCGCAGAAGCAGACCGCGCACCCGCCGTCGACGACCGGCAAGCGGCCCGTCGTCGAGCAGGTGATCCACTTCGTCAACAAGAAGATGCCGGGCAACCTGCCGAAGAAGACGGCGCGCGCGCTGCTCGACATCGAGGACAGCAAGATCGTGCCGATCATCCGCAATCCGAACACGACGACCGTCGATTCGGAAGCGGTGTTCTACTTCCCCGGCTGCGGCTCCGAGCGCCTGTTCTCGCAGGTCGGCCTCGCGACGCAGGCGATGCTGTGGGAAGCGGGCGTGCAGACGGTGCTGCCGCCGGGCTACCTGTGCTGCGGCTATCCGCAGCGCGGCTCGGGCCAGTACGACCGCGCCGAGCAGATCGTCACCGACAACCGCGTGCTGTTCCACCGGGTCGCGAACACGCTGAACTACCTCGACATCAAGACGGTGGTCGTGTCGTGCGGCACCTGCTACGACCAGCTCGCCGGCTACGAATTCGAGAAGATCTTCCCGGGCTGCCGGATCATCGATATCCACGAGTTCCTGCTCGAGAAGGGCATGAAGCTCGACGGCGTGGCCGGCACGCGCTACATGTATCACGACCCGTGCCACACGCCGATCAAGACGATGGACCCCGTCAAGCTCGTCAACGACCTGATGGGCGCGCAGAACGACGGCTACAAGATCGAGAAGAACGACCGCTGCTGCGGCGAATCGGGCACGCTTGCCGTCGCGCGTCCGGACGTGTCGACCCAGGTCCGCTTCCGAAAGGAGGAAGAGATCAAGAAGGGCGCCGCCAAATTGCGTAACATTCCGGTGGTGTCGGGCAACGGCGCGAACGGGCCGGCCGCCGGCGCGTCGGACGTGAAGATCCTGACGAGCTGCCCGGCGTGCCTGCAGGGCCTGTCGCGCTATAACGAGGACGCGGACATCGAAGCCGATTACATCGTCGTCGAGATCGCGCGCCACATGCTCGGCGAAAACTGGATGGCCGACTACGTCGCGCGCGCGAACAACGGCGGGATCGAGCGCGTGCTGGTGTAAGGTGACGAACGTTCCACCAGTGAAGGAATTGACGATGGATTGCGTATTCTGCCGCGAAGACGGCGGCGAGCTGCTCTGGAAGGACGACATGGTGCGCGTTGTCCTCGCGACGACCGAAACCGATTATCCGGGATTCTGCCGGGTGATCTGGCACGCGCACGTCGCCGAATTTTCCGATCTAGCCGAGGCCGAGCGTGCGCATTTGATGCGGATCGTCTACGCGGTCGAGAAGGCGGTGCGGCGCGTGATGCAGCCGACGAAGATGAATCTCGCGAGCCTCGGCAACCAGGTGCCGCACGTCCACTGGCACGTGATTCCGCGCTTCTCGAACGACGCGCATTTCCCGCAGCCTATCTGGGCGCCGCGCCAGCGGTCGGTGTCCGACGCGCTGCTGCGGCTGCGCGCCGCGCAGGCGACGCTCCTGCACAACGCGGTGCACGAGGAAATCGAGCAGGCGGTGAGCGGAGGCCGGGCATGAACGGCCAGACCTCGATGGCGCCCGTGCCGTCCGGCGTCGTCGTGCACGCGGTGTCGCGCGTGCTCGAACTGCAGTACCCGAACGGCGAAAGCTACCGGGTGCCGTTCGAGCTGATGCGCGTCTGTTCGCCGTCCGCCGAGGTGCGCGGTCACGGCCCGGGCCAGGAGACGCTGCAAACCGGCAAGCGCGACGTGACGATCACGGCGCTCGAGCCGGTCGGCAACTACGCGCTCAAGCCGACGTTCTCGGACGGCCATTCGACGGGCATCTACTCGTGGGATCTGCTGTACGAACTCGCGACGCGGCAGGACGCGCTCTGGCGCGAATATTTCGACAAATTGAAGGCGGCGGGCGTCGAGCGCGACGCGCCAATGCCGGCGGACTCGCTACCGCGAGGCCACCACCACTGAACGACGGCGCCGGTTGCCATTGATAGAGGATCAACGCGATGAGCAAAACCCACTTCGGCTTTGAGACCGTCGAGGAAAACGAAAAAGCGAAGAAGGTCGCGGGGGTGTTTCACTCGGTCGCGAGCAACTACGATCTGATGAACGACCTGATGTCGGCGGGCATGCACCGCGCGTGGAAGGCGTTCACGATCGCGCAGGCGAACGTGCGGCCGGGCTTCAGGGTGCTCGACATCGCAGCCGGCACGGGCGATCTGACGAAGGCGTTCGCGAAGGCCGCCGGGCCGACTGGCGAGGTCTGGCATACCGACATCAACGAATCGATGCTGCGCGTCGGCCGCGATCGCCTGCTCGACAAGGGCGTCGTCACGCCGTCGCTGCTCTGCGACGCGGAGAAGCTGCCGTTTCCGGACAACTACTTCGACGTCGTCACCGTCGCGTTCGGCTTGCGCAACATGACGCACAAGGATGCCGCGCTTGCCGAGATGCGCCGCGTCTCGAAGCCGGGCGGCCGTGTGATGGTGCTCGAATTCTCGAAAGTCTGGGAGCCGCTGAAAAAAGCCTACGATCTTTATTCTTTCAAAGTATTACCGTGGCTTGGTGACAAATTCGCGAAAGATGCCGACAGTTACCGGTATCTTGCTGAATCTATCCGGATGCACCCGGATCAGGACACACTGAAGACGATGATGGAACAAGCCGGGTTGGACACCGTCAAATATTACAATTTGTCAGGTGGCGTGGTAGCTTTGCACGTGGGAACCAAGTATTAAGGGGTTCCATCCATACAATTTCCTTTCAGCTTGGAGGCCGGGATGTCCGAATCGCGTTCGTCGTTTAACCGCAGCAGAGGGCCGAAGTCGTTGGCGCGGCGAATCGGCACGTTCCTGATGGTCGGCCTTCTGGCCGCCGGCACGTTTGCGTCGCTCGATGCCGAAGCGAAGCGCATGGGCGGCGGCCGCAGCGTCGGCCGCCAGTCGCAGACGCTGCAGCAGCGTCAGGCGCAGCAGCCGATGCAGCAGGCGGCGCCCGCCCAGGCGCCGCGCCAGCAGCCGACGCCCGCCGCGCAGCCGAACCGCTCGCGCTGGCTCGGCCCGATCGCCGGTCTCGCCGCCGGCCTCGGCATTGCGGCGCTGCTGTCGCACCTGGGGCTTGGCGGCGCGTTCGCCGGCATGATGGCCAACGTCATCGTGATCGCGCTCCTCGCGATGGCCGGCATCTGGCTCGTCCGCAAGTTCATGAACCGGCGCGGCGCGCAGCAGCCTGCCTACGCAGGCGGCCAGCCGTCGCAGAACCGCGGCGGCTTCGGTCAGGACGCGAGCGTCTCGCGTCAGGCGGCGTCGAATGACGCATTCCCGGGCTCGGGCAGCACGTACGCGGGCGAAGCGCAGCGCGTGTTCGGCGGCGCGGCCGCCGCGACGACGGCTGCGGCCGCCACGGCGCCCGCGGTGCCGGCCGGCTTCGACACCGAAGCGTTCCTGCGCAACGCAAAGGTCTATTTCGTGCGGCTGCAGGCCGCGTGGGACGAGGGCAACCTCGCCGACATCCGCGAGTTCACGACGCCCGAGATGTTCGCCGAAGTGAAGATCGACCTCGACGGTCGCGGCGCGGGCGCGAACCAGACGGATGTCGTGCAGCTCGACGCCGAACTGCTCGCTGTCGACGATCGCGGCGGCGATCACTTCGCGAGCGTGCGCTTCCACGGCCTCATCCGCGAAGCGCAGGGCGCGTCGGCCGAGCCGTTCGACGAGGTGTGGAACCTGTCGAAGTCGGGCAGCCAGGGGTGGCTCCTCGCGGGCATCCAGCAGGTGAACACGCACTGACGGAAGTCGTGCCGCCCGTCGCGCCTCGCGAGGCCGCGGCCGAACCGACGTTACAATAGAAGCCCGCGCAGGCGCCCTGCCTACGCGGGCTTTTCATTGCCAGCCAGATGACCCTTGCCGCCAAGCCTTTTGCCGCCGCCGTCAATCACCTGCTCGCCCGCGAATCCTGGGCGCGCGACCGTCTGATTCCCTATGCCGGCAAGACCGCCCGGCTCGAAATTTCGCCCGTGACGCTCGTGTTGCTCGTGCAGCCGGACGGCTACCTGGCCGCCGTCGACGCGCACGACGCGCGTCAGTTCGACGTGTCGATCGCGCTGTCGGGCGGCGACAAGGGCGGCCCGTTCGACGCGGCGGCCGCGTTCCTGCAGGGCGGACAGGCGGCCGTGATGAAGCACGTGAAGATCGACGGCGACGCGGAGTTCGCGACGCAGATCGCGAAGCTCGCCGAGCACCTGCGCTGGGAGCCGGAGGAGGATCTCGCGAAGATCGTCGGCGACGCGGCCGCGCACCGGATCGCGACCTTCGTGCGTTCGACGGGCGAGCACGCGCGCCGCACCGGCCGCAACGTGCTCGATTCGATCGCCGAATACTGGCTCGACGAAAACCCGCAGGTCGTGCGCAAGAGCGTGCTCGCCGATTTCGACGCGGAGCTCGCCCGGGCCCGCGACGCGCTCGCGCGCGTCGAGAAGCGGATCGAACGACTGGAACAAAAAATCGACGCGCGCGCGGGCGGCAGCTCGCGACGCGCGCAGTGAGGGCCGCGAGGCATGCGCATTTTCCGTTTCATCAAAATCGTCTTCACCGTCATCCGCTTCGGCCTCGACGAGGTGATGCTGTCGCGCATCGAAAACCCTCGCGTGAAGTTCCTGCTGCGCATCACGACGATCGGCCGCCGCTTCGCCGATCCGCCCGCGGTGCGGCTGCGCCGCGCGCTCGAAAGCCTGGGGCCGATCTTCGTGAAGTTCGGCCAGGTGCTGTCGACGCGGCGCGATCTGCTGCCCGTCGATTTCGCGAACGAGCTCGCGAAGCTGCAGGACCAGGTGCCGCCGTTCGATTCGGCCGTCGCGATCGCGCTCGTCGAGAAAGCGCTCGGCGCGCGCATCGATCAACTGTTCGACGAGTTCGAGCGCGAGCCGGTCGCGAGCGCGTCGATCGCGCAGGTGCACTTCGCGAAGCTCAAACAGGGCGAGCACGCGGGCAAGGCGGTCGCGGTCAAGGTGCTGCGGCCGAACATGCTGCCCGTCATCGATTCCGACCTCGCGCTGATGCGCGACATCGCGACCTGGGCCGAGCGCCTGTGGGCGGACGGCCGGCGGTTGAAGCCGCGCGAGGTGGTCGCCGAATTCGACAAATACCTGCACGACGAGCTCGACCTGATGCGCGAGGCGGCGAACGGCAGCCAACTGCGCCGCAACTTCGCGGGGCTCGATCTGCTGCTCGTGCCGGAAATGTTCTGGGATTACTCGACGCCGAGCGTGCTCGTGATGGAGCGGATGGAGGGGGTGCCGATCAGCCAGATCGCCACGCTGCGCGCGGCGGGCGTCGACATTCCGAAGCTCGCGCGCGAGGGCGTCGAGATCTTCTTCACACAGGTGTTCCGCGACGGCTTCTTCCACGCGGACATGCACCCGGGCAACATCCAGGTGAGCCTCAATCCGAAGCACTTCGGGCGCTACATCGCGCTCGACTTCGGGATCGTCGGCGCACTGTCCGATTTCGACAAGAACTACCTCGCGCAGAACTTCCTCGCGTTCTTCAAGCGCGACTACCACCGCGTCGCGACGCTGCACCTCGAATCGGGCTGGGTGCCGCCGGATACGCGCGTCGAGGAGCTCGAAAGCGCGATTCGCGCGGTCTGCGAGCCGTACTTCGACCGCGCGCTGAAGGACATTTCGCTCGGCCAGGTGCTGATGCGGCTCTTCTCGACGTCGCGCCGCTTCAACGTCGAAATCCAGCCGCAGCTCGTGCTCCTGCAGAAAACGATGCTGAACGTCGAGGGGCTCGGCCGCTCGCTCGATCCGGAGCTCGACCTGTGGAAGACCGCGAAGCCGTACCTCGAGCGCTGGATGACCGAGCAGATCGGGCTGCGCGGCTGGTACGAGCGCTTGAAGGTCGAAGCGCCGCAATGGAGCAAGACGCTGCCGCAGCTCCCGCGCCTCGTTCATCAGGCGCTCACCGCACATCACGAAGCGCCGCGCGCGATCAGCGACGATCTCGTCCGGCAGATCCTGATCGAGCAGAGGCGGACCAACCGGCTGCTGCAGGCGCTCCTCGTGTTCGGGCTCGCGGTCGGCGCGGGCGCGGTGATCGCGCGGGTACTGATCGTCATCGCGTACGGCGGCTGAGCGCGCGGTGCCGGCGCGGGATTCAGGCAAGCGCCGTCCACGGGCGGCGCGGGAAGGACGGGCAACGGTATGACGAGCGAAACGCAGAAACCTGATGCCGCCGCGCAGGCGGGCGGCGACGCGAGCCCGACGGCTGCGGCGGCCGGGGGCACGCCGGCCGCACCGCCTGCCGCGAATTTCGCGTCGCACGATCCGGGCGACGCATCGTTTTGGGACGAGCGCTTCGAGCAGGGTCACATCCCATGGGACAGCGCGCGCGTGCCCGATGCGTTCGCCGCGTTCGCCGCGCGGCGCGCGCCGTGTCCGGTGCTGATTCCCGGCTGCGGCAGCGCATACGAAGCGCATTGGCTTGCACGCGCTGGCTGGCCGGTGCGCGCGATCGATTTTTCCGCGCAGGCGGTCGCGGCCGCGCGCCGCGAATTGGGCGAAGACGCCTCGCTTGTCGAGCAGGCCGACTTCTTCACGTATGCGCCGCCGTTCGTCCCGCAGTGGATCTACGAGCGCGCGTTCCTGTGCGCGATCCCGCCGGGCCGCCGCGCCGACTACGCGCGGCGAATGGCGGAACTGCTGCCGCCGGGCGGCTTCCTCGCCGGTTTCTTCTACATGGGGGCGACGCCGAAGGGCCCGCCGTTCGGCATCGCGCGCGCGGACCTCGATGCGCTTCTTTCGCCGCATTTCGAGCTCGTCGAGGACGCGCCCGTTGCCGATTCGCTGCCGGTGTTCGCCGGGCGCGAGCGCTGGCTCGCGTGGCGCCGCTCGTAGCGGCCCGCCTGCGGAGACCGGGGGTGGCGTCCGCCTTTCGGCTATAATTCAAAGCTTTGCAAGCTTTTTATACCGGTTATTGTTTCTGCGGGAAAATACCATGCCGATCTACGCCTATCGATGCGAAGCGTGCGGTTACGCGAAGGATGTGCTTCAGAAGATGAGCGACGCGCCGCTGTCGCAGTGCCCGGAATGCGGGAAGGATGCTTTTCGCAAGCAGGTCACGGCGGCCGGATTCCAGTTGAAGGGCTCGGGCTGGTATGTGACCGACTTCCGCAGCGGCTCGGGCGGCGCGAGCGCGCCCGCGAGCACGCCGGCCGCGAACGGCGACCAGGCGGGCGGCGAGAAGGCGAGCGGGCCCGCCGCGGCGGACAGCTCGGCGAGCACGCCGGCGGCACCCGCGCCCGCCGCCGCACCCCCGAGCAGCACTTGATCGCTGCGCCGCCCGTGTCGGCGGCGCGTCCCGCGCTTGACGCACCGGCGCGATTTTTCGACGGCAGATGATGAAAAAGACGACCCTCAAATCGGTGTTTCTGACGGGACTCCTGGTTCTCGTCCCGCTCGCGATCACGCTGTGGGTCCTCGGGCTCATCATCGGCACGATGGATCAGACGCTGCTCCTCTTGCCCGAATCGTGGCAGCCGGAGCGGCTGCTCGGCTTCCGCCTGCCGGGGATCGGCGCGGTGCTGACGCTCGCGTTCATCTTCGTCGTCGGGCTCGCGACGCAGAACTTCATCGGCCAGAAGCTCGTCACCTGGTGGAACGCGGTCGTGCGGCACATTCCGGTCGTCGGGCCGATCTACACGAGCGTGAAGCAGGTGTCGGACACGCTCTTGTCGAGCAGCGGCAATGCGTTCCGCAAGGCGCTCCTGATCGAGTATCCGCGCCGCGGCTCCTATACGATCGCGTTCCTGACCGGCACGCCGGGCGGCGACGTGGTCAATCACCTGAAGGAAGAGCACGTGAGCGTCTACGTGCCGACGACGCCGAATCCGACGTCCGGCTTCTTCCTGATGGTGCCGAAAAGCGAGGTCGTCGAGCTCGACATGTCGGTCGACGCCGCGCTCAAGTACATCGTCTCGATGGGCGTCGTCGCGCCCCAGGCGCCCGTCGCCGCGCCCGCGCGCCGTCCCGTCGAGCCGCCGCTGTAATGCCCGGGAGAGAGTGCGGCTCTTCCCGTTGACCACTACGAAAGAAAGCAAACATCATGTCGATTCGAACTGAATACTGCGGTCTCGTGACCGAACACCTGCTGGGCCAGACGGTGTCGCTGTGCGGCTGGGTCCATCGTCGCCGCGATCACGGCGGCGTGATCTTCATCGACCTGCGTGATCGCGAGGGTCTCGTGCAGGTGGTGTGCGATCCGGATCGCGCCGAAATGTTCGCGGCCGCCGAAGGCGTGCGCAACGAGTTCTGCATCCAGGTGAAGGGTCTCGTGCGCAGCCGTCCGGAAGGCACGATCAACGCCGGCCTGACGAGCGGCAAGATCGAAGTGCTGTGCCATGAGCTCGACGTGCTGAACGCGTCTGTCACGCCGCCGTTCCAGCTCGACGACGACAACCTGTCGGAGACGACGCGCCTGACGCACCGCGTGCTCGACCTGCGCCGCCCGCAGATGCAGCACAACCTGCGGCTGCGCTACCGCGTCGCGATCGAGGCGCGCAAGTACCTCGACGAACAGGGCTTCATCGACATCGAAACGCCGATGCTCACGAAGAGCACGCCGGAAGGCGCGCGCGACTACCTCGTGCCGTCGCGCGTGAACGCGGGCCAGTTCTTCGCGCTGCCGCAATCGCCGCAGTTGTTCAAGCAACTGCTGATGGTCGCGAACTTCGACCGCTACTACCAGATCACGAAGTGCTTCCGCGACGAAGACCTGCGCGCCGACCGTCAGCCGGAATTCACGCAGATCGACTGCGAGACGTCGTTCCTCGGCGAGCAGGAAATCCGCGATCTGTTCGAGGACATGATCCGTCACATCTTCAAGACGACGATCGAAGTCGAGCTCGCCGCGAAATTCCCGGTGATGCCGTATTCGGAAGCGATGGCGCGCTTCGGCTCGGACAAGCCGGACCTGCGCGTGAAGCTCGAGTTCACCGAGCTCACCGACGCGATGAAGGACGTCGACTTCAAGGTGTTCAGCACGCCGGCCAACACGAAGGACGGCCGTGTCGCGGCGCTGCGTGTGCCGAAGGGCGCCGAGCTCACGCGCGGCGACATCGACGGCTACACCGAGTTCGTGCGCATCTACGGCGCGAAGGGCCTTGCGTGGATCAAGGTCAACGAGAGGGCGAAGGGCCGCGACGGCCTGCAAAGCCCGATCGTGAAGAACCTGCACGACGCGTCGATCGCGGCGATCCTCGAGCGGACGGGTGCGGAAGACGGCGACATCATCTTCTTCGCGGCCGACCGCGCGAAGGTCGTCAACGACAGCCTGGGCGCGCTGCGCCTGAAAATCGGCCACTCGGAATTCGGCAAGGCGAACGGCCTCGTCGAGTCGGGCTGGAAGCCGCTGTGGGTCGTCGATTTCCCGATGTTCGAATACGACGACGAAGACGCGCGCTACGTCGCCGCGCATCACCCGTTCACGAGCCCGAAGGACGAGCATCTCGAGTACCTCGAGACCGATCCGGGCCGCTGCCTCGCGAAGGCATACGACATGGTGCTGAACGGCTGGGAAATCGGCGGCGGCTCGGTGCGTATCCACCGCGAGGACGTGCAGAGCCAGGTGTTCCGTGCGCTGAAGATCGGCCCGGAGGAGGCGCAGGCGAAGTTCGGCTTCCTGCTCGACGCGCTGCAATACGGCGCGCCGCCGCACGGCGGAATCGCGTTTGGCCTCGATCGCATCGTCACGATGATGGCGGGCGCCGATTCGATCCGCGACGTGATCGCGTTCCCGAAGACGCAGCGTGCGCAGTGCCTGCTGACGCAGGCGCCGAGCCCCGTCGACGAGCGCCAGTTGCGCGAGTTGCACATCCGCTTGCGCCAGCCGGAGCAGCCGAAGGCGTAACGGTCGCCCGCGCGCCGGCTGCGGCCGATCCTCGAGCGTCGCGGATCGGCCGGCAATCGGCGCGGCCGATGGCTCCGGCCCGCAACCGGCCGGAGTCGGGAGCAACCGCAGAAAGGGGCGCGCGATGCGCCCTTTTCGTTTTTTGCGGTACAGTCAGCCCCATGGTTTTTTGACGGTGCCGCGCTGTCCGCCGCGTCGAGCGGACAGGCGCCGATGATATCCCGATGACGAAACCGCCGAAAATCCCCGAATCCGTCCTCGTCGTAATCCATACGCCCGCGCTCGACGTGCTCGTCATCAAGCGTGCCGATCAGCCCGACTTCTGGCAATCCGTGACGGGATCGAAGGACGCGCTCGACGAGCCGATCGAGCAGGTCGCCGCGCGCGAAGTCGCCGAAGAGACGGGCATCGTCGTCGGCAGCGCCGGCATTCCGCCGAGCGCGCTCGGCGATTGGCGTCACGCGATCGAATACACGATCTACCCGCAGTACCTGCACCGCTATGCGCCCGGCGTCACGCGCAACATCGAGCACTGGTTCGGCCTCGAAGTGCCGGGGCGCGTCGACGTGACGCTGTCGCCGCGCGAGCACACCGCCTATTTGTGGCTGCCTTACCGGGAAGCGGCCGCGCGCTGCTACTCGCCGTCGAACGCCGAGGCGATCCTGCAACTGCCCGAACGCGTCGCATCGCGCGCCGCATGAGCGGCACGACCCGGCACCGTCTCGCGCAACTGCGGCAGATGTTCCTGCAGGAGCGCGGCTCCGCGTCGCGGCTCGCGTTCACGTCCGGCAACACGGTGCGGCTTTGCGACGGCGGCGCGGCGTTCTTCCCGGCGCTGATCGCGCGGATCGACGCCGCCCGCGAGCGCGTCGCGCTCGAAACCTACATCTTCTGCGACGACGCGGTGGGACGCGCGGTCTCCGATGCGCTGATCCGCGCGGCCGCGCGCGGCGTCCACGTGCGGGTCATCACCGACGGGATCGGCACCGAGCGTCTGCCGCTCTTCGACGCGTGGCCGGACGCGGGCGTCGAGCACCGGATCTACAACCCTTATTTGTTCGGTCGCTTCGGCTTTTCGCGCACGCACCGCAAGCTCGCGGTCGTCGACGACGCGTACGCGTTCTGCGGCGGCATCAACATCGTCGACGATTTCGAGCAGAGCGGCGAGCGCCTGCCGTATCCGCGCTGGGATTTCGCGGTCGAGCTGAACGGGCCCGCCGTCGCCGACGTGCGCGCCGCGTTCGAGGTGCAGTGGCACCGGATCGCCGCCGGCCACAAGCGCTACGCGGAGTTCGTGCCGCACGGCGTCGACGGCCCCGCGTTCGCCGCCCGTTTTCGCCGCTGGATGCGCAGCCACCGGTGGGTGAAGGCGGGCGCGCTGCGCGTCGTGACCGAGCCGAGCGTCGCGTTCGTCGCGCGCGACAACGTCGTGAACCGCCGTGCGATCGAGAAGGCGTATCTCGCCGCGATCGGCCGCGCGCGCCAGTCGATCCTGCTCGCCAACCCTTACTTCATGCCGGGGCGCAAGCTGCGCCGCGCGCTCGCGGGCGCGGCGCGCCGTGGCGTCGACGTGCGAATCCTGATCGGCCGCAACGAGTTCGCGTCGCTCGATATGGCGGTGCCGTTCCTATATCATGCGCTGCTGCGCTCCGGGGTGCGCGTCGCCGAGTACGACAAGACGATGCTGCACGGCAAGGTCGCGGTGATCGACGATCATTGGGCGACCGTCGGCTCGTCGAATCTGGACGCGCTGAGCCTGATGCTGAACAATGAGGCGAACGTCGTGCTCGTGCGGCATCGCGGCGAGACCGCCGCGCTGCGCGACGCGATCGCCGCCGCGTTCGCGGACGGCCGCGAGATCGACGCCGCGCTCTACGCGGCGCGACCGGCCGTCGAGCGGTTCCTGAACTGGTTCGCGTACACCGCGTACCGGGGGGCGATGAAGCTCCTGACAGTCGGCGGATACGACTAAGCATTCGCTTACACACGCCGCGCGCCACGGCCTGCACAGGGCCTCCTCCAAGGGCGCGCGACCCTGCAAAATAGCGGGGACGGTTAGAAACCGATTTCTAATAATTTCCTTGTTTCGCCGACGGCCGCACTCAATAATAGTACGGCCGTTCGATTTTATTCGATCACCTGGAACGGTTATTAAAAGCTATGCGAAAAGGCGAACAGACGCGTGCCGCGATACTCGAAGCAGCATTGGACCTTGCCAGCCGTGACGGGCTCGAGGGTCTGACGATCGGCCTATTGGCCGAGCGCATGCAGATGAGCAAGAGCGGCGTGTTCGCGCACTTCGGATCGCGCGACGATTTGCAGGTCGAGGTCGTGCGAGAGTACCACCATCGTTTCGAGAACGAGGTGTTCTTTCCGAGCCTGCGCGAGCCGCGCGGTCTGCCGCGCTTGCGGGCGATGCTCGCGCGCTGGATCGAGAAGCGCATCCAGGAAGTGACGACGGGGTGCATCTACATCAGCGGCGCCGTCGAATACGACGACCGCCCGGACAGCGCGGTGCGCGAGCAGTTGATCGCGAGCGTGAAGGCGTGGCGTGCCGCGCTGCTGCGCGCCATTTCGCAGGCGAAGGAAGAGGGGCATCTGCGTCCGGATACGGACCCGAACCTGATGCTTTTCGAGTTGTACAGCTTCACGCTCGGTCTGCATCACGACGCGCGTTTCCTGCACCAGCCGGACGCCGTGCGCCTCACGTGGGCCGCGCTTGAAAAGACGATTGTTTCGTACCAGAGCGAGAGCCGTTAGCGGCGGCACGACCGCCGCCGGGAGCTCGAGCCGATTGCCTTATCTTGGAGAGAGTCATGGGACAGTACGCCGCGCCGTTGCGCGACATGCAATTCGTGTTGCACGAGCTTCTGAACGTCGAAGCCGAGGTCAAGCAGATGCCCAAGCACGCTGATCTCGACGCCGACACGATCAACCAGGTGCTCGAGGAAGCGGGCAAGTTCTGCTCGGAGGTGCTCTTCCCGCTCAACCAGGTCGGCGACCGTGAAGGCTGCACGTATGTCGGCGACGGCGTCGTGACGACGCCGACGGGCTTCAAGGAAGCGTATCAGCAATACGTCGAGGCCGGCTGGCCGGCGCTCGGCTGCGATCCGGACTACGGCGGCCAGGGGCTGCCCGCATTCGTCAACAATGCGCTCTATGAAATGCTGAACTCGGCGAACCAGGCGTGGACGATGTATCCGGGCCTGTCGCACGGCGCATACGAATGCCTGCACGCGCACGGCGCGCCAGAACTGCAGAAGGTCTACCTGCCGAAGCTCGTCGCGGGCGAATGGACGGGCACGATGTGCCTGACCGAGCCGCACTGCGGCACCGATCTCGGCATCCTGCGCACGAAGGCCGAGCCGAACGGCGACGGCTCGCACTCGATCAGCGGCACCAAGATCTTCATCTCGAGCGGCGAACACGATTTCTCGAAGAACATCGTCCACCTCGTGCTCGCGCGCCTGCCGGACGCGCCGAAGGGCACGAAGGGCATCTCCCTCTTCATCGTGCCGAAGTTCATCCCCGATGCATCGGGCGAGCCGGGCGAGCGCAACGGCGTCAAGTGCGGCTCGATCGAGCACAAGATGGGCATCCACGGCAACGCGACCTGCGTGATGAACCTCGACAACGCGAAAGGCTGGATGATCGGCGAGCCGAACAAGGGCTTGAACGCGATGTTCGTGATGATGAACGCCGCGCGTCTCGGCGTCGGCATGCAAGGTCTCGGCCTTACCGAAGTCGCGTACCAGAACTCGCTCACATACGCGAAGGAGCGCCTGCAAATGCGCTCGCTGACGGGCCCGAAGGCGCCGGACAAGCCGGCCGACCCGATCATCGTCCACCCGGACGTGCGCCGCATGCTGCTCACGCAGAAGGCGTACGCGGAAGGCGCGCGCGCGTTCACGTACTGGTCGGCGCTGCAGATCGACAAGGCGCTGTCGCACGCCGACGAAGCGGTGCGCAAGGAAGCGGAGGATCTCGTCGCGCTCCTCACGCCGATCATCAAGGCGTTCCTGACCGACAACGCGTTCGAGTGCACGAACCACGCGATGCAGATCTACGGCGGCCACGGCTTCATCTCCGAGTGGGGCATGGAGCAGTACGTGCGCGACGCGCGGATCAACATGATCTATGAAGGAACCAACTCGGTTCAGGCGCTCGACCTGCTCGGCCGCAAGGTGCTGGGCGACATGGGCGCGAAGCTGAAGAAGTTCGGCAAGATCGTCACCGAGTTCGTCGAAGCGGAAGGCGTGAAGCCCGAAATGTCCGAATTCGTCACGCCGCTCGCCGACATCGGCGAAAAGGTGCAGAAGCTGACGATGGAAATCGGCATGAAGGCGATGCAGAACCCGGACGAAGTGGGCGCCGCGGCCGTGCCGTATCTGCGCACCGTCGGTCACCTGGTGTTCTCGTACTTCTGGGCGCAGATGGCGCGCATCGCGCTCGACAAGGAAGCGTCGGGCGATCCGTTCTACAAGTCGAAGCTCGCGACCGCGCGCTTCTACTTCGCGCGCCTGCTGCCCGAAACGGCGTCGTCGATCCGTCTCGCGCGCGCCGGCGGGAAGACGATGATGGAAGTCGACGAAGCGCTGTTCTAACGTGACCGCCGGGCGGCGCGACACGCGCCGCCCGAACGACCGATTCTTAGCACTCACACGCCGCGCCCGCGTCCTTACGAACGGCGACGCGCGGCTCAATCCGGAGGAGTCCCGTGAGCAATTTCAACATTCGCAAGGTCGCCGTGCTGGGCGCCGGCGTGATGGGCGCGCAGATCGCCGCGCATCTCGTCAACGCGCGCGTGCCGGTGCTGCTGTTCGATCTGCCCGCCAAGGAAGGTCCGAAGAACGGCATCGCGCTGAGGGCGATCGAGAACCTGAAGAAGCTGTCGCCCGCGCCGTTCGGCGTGAAGGACGACGCGAAGTACCTCGAACCCGCGAACTACGAGGACGACATCGCGAAGCTCGCCGAATGCGACCTCGTGATCGAAGCGATCGCCGAGCGGATGGACTGGAAGCACGACCTGTACAAGAAGGTCGCGCCGCACATCGCTTCGCACGCGATCTTCGCGACCAACACGTCGGGCCTGTCGATCACGGCGCTGTCCGACGGCTTCGCCGACGAGCTGAAGGCGCGCTTCTGCGGCGTGCACTTCTTCAACCCGCCGCGCTACATGCACTTGGTCGAGCTGATCCCGACCACGCACACGCGCGGCGAGATCCTCGACCAGCTCGAGACGTTCCTGACGAGCGTCGTCGGCAAGGGCGTCGTGCGCGCGAAGGACACGCCGAACTTCATCGCGAATCGCGTCGGCGTCTTCTCGATCCTCGCCGTGATCACCGAAGCCGAAAAGTTCGGCCTGCGCTTCGACGAGGTCGACGACCTGACGGGCAGCCGCCTCGGCCGCGCGAAGTCGGCGACGTTCCGCACGGCGGACGTGGTCGGCCTCGACACGATGGCGCACGTGATCAAGACAATGCAGGACAACCTCGCCGACGATCCGTTCTTCCCGGTCTACAAGACGCCCGCCGTGCTCGCGAAGCTCGTCGAGCAGGGCGCGCTCGGCCAGAAGACGGGCGGCGGCTTCTACAAGAAGGAAGGCAAGGCGATCAAGGTGCTCGACGCGAAGACGGGCGCCTACGTCGATTCCGGCGCGAAGGCGGACGAGACTGTCGGCCGCATCCTGAAGCGTCCGCCCGCGGAGCGCCTGAAGCTCCTGCGCGAGACGGAGCATCCGCACGCGCAGTTCCTGTGGTCGATCTTCCGTGACGTGTTCCACTACATCGCGCTCCACCTCGAGTCGATCGCCGACAACGCGCGCGACGTCGATCTCGCGATCCGCTGGGGCTTCGGCTGGAACGAAGGTCCGTTCGAAGGCTGGCAGGCCGCGGGCTGGAAGCAGGTCGCCGAGTGGGTGCAGGAAGACATCGCGGCCGGCAAGGCGCTCGCGAACGTGCCGCTGCCCGCGTGGGTGCTCGAAGGCGTCGTCGCCGAGCAGGGCGGCGTGCACACGGCCGAAGGCTCGTGGTCGCCCGCGACGAAGCGCTTCGCGCCGCGCTCGACGCTCGCCGTCTACGGCAAGCAGGTGTTCCGCGCGCCGCTCCTCGGCGAAGCGGGCCAAGACCCGAAGACGTTCGGCAAGACGCTGTTCGAGACGGACTCGGTGCGCGCATGGGTCGACGACCGTGCGGGCGAGGACGACGTCGTGATCGTGTCGTTCAAGTCGAAGATGAACACGATCGGCCCGGGCGTGATCGACGGCCTCGTGCAGGCGATCGAGCTCGCGGAGAAGGACTACAAGGGCGTCGTGATCTGGCAGCCGACGTCGCTCAAGCTCGGCAACCCGGGCGGCCCGTTCTCCGCCGGCGCGAACCTCGAAGAGGCGATGCCCGCGTTCATGATGGGCGGCGCGAAGGGCATCGAGCCGTTCGTGAAGAAGTTCCAGGAAGGCATGCTGCGCGTCAAGTACGCGAACGTGCCGGTCGTCGCGGCGGTGTCGGGCTTGGCGCTCGGCGGCGGCTGCGAGCTGATGCTGCATAGCGCGAAGCGCGTCGTGCACGTCGAGAGCTACATCGGTCTCGTCGAAGTCGGCGTCGGCCTCGTGCCGGCGGGCGGCGGCCTGAAGGAAGCGGCGCTGCGCGCGGCGGAAGCGGCGACGGCGGCGGGCCTGACGAGTGAGCTGCTCAAGTTCCTGACCAAGTCGTTCGAGAACGCGGCGATGGCGAAGGTGTCGATGTCCGCGCACGAAGCGCGTGCGATGGGCTACGTGAAGCCGTCGGACACGATCGTGTTCAACGTGTTCGAACTGCTCGACATCGCGAAGAAGGAAGCGCGCGGCCTCGCGGTGGCGGGCTACCGCGCGCCGCTGAAGGCGAAGGAAATCCCGGTGGCCGGCCGCTCGGCGATCGCCACCATCAAGGCGCAGCTCGTCAACATGCGCGACGGCCGCTTCATCAGCGACCACGATTTCCTGATCGCGGGCCGGATCGCCGAGGCGGTCTGCGGCGGCGACGTCGAAGCCGGCAGCACGGTCGACGAGGAATGGCTGCTCACGCTGGAACGTCGCGCGTTCGTCGAGCTGCTCGGCACGCAGAAGACGCAGGAACGGATCATGGGCATGTTGCAGACCGGCAAGCCGGTTCGCAACTGATCGAGCCGAGCGGACAACTTTGCATGGGATCGGAGTCAGCGCTGAAGCGCCAACTCTGGTCTACCGCCCAAGGGCATGGAACCAGAGTCAGCGCTGAAGCGCCAGCTCCGGTTGACCGCAAAGCATGGGACCGGAGTCAGCGCTGAAGCGCCAACGCCGGTCGACAGGAGCCAGAAATGAGCAAACAGTTGCAAGACGCATACATCGTCGCCGCAAGCCGCACGCCGATCGGCAAGGCGCCCCGCGGTGCATTCAAGAACACGCGCCCGGACGAGCTGCTCGTCCACGCGATCAAGTCGGCGATCGCGCAGGTGCCGGAATTCGACACGAAGCTGATCGAAGACGCGATCGTCGGCTGCGCGATCCCCGAGGCCGAGCAGGGCCTGAATGTCGCGCGGATGGGCGCGCTGCTCGCCGGCCTGCCGAACACGGTCGGCGGCGTGACGGTGAACCGTTTCTGCGCGTCGGGCATCACCGCGCTCGCGATGGCGGCGGACCGCATTCGCGTCGGCGAATCGGACGCGCTTCTCGCGGCCGGCGTCGAATCGATGAGCATGGTGCCGATGATGGGCAACAAGCCGTCGATGTCGCCGCACATCTTCGATCGCAACGAAGACGTCGGCATTGCCTACGGGATGGGCCTGACCGCCGAGCGCGTCGCCGAGCAGTGGAAGGTGAGCCGCGAAGACCAGGACGCGTTCTCGGTCGAGTCGCACAGGAAGGCGCTCGCCGCGCAGCAGGCGGGCGAGTTCAAGGACGAGATCGCGCCGTACACGATCATCGAGCGCTTCCCGAATCTCGCGACGGGCGAGATCGAGACGAAGACGCGCGAGATCGCGATCGACGAAGGCCCGCGTGCGGACACGTCGATCGAAGGCCTTGCGAAGCTGCGCGCGGTGTTCGCGAACAAGGGCTCGGTGACGGCGGGCAACAGCTCGCAGACGTCGGACGGCTCGGGCGCGCTCCTCGTCGTGTCGGAGAAGGTGCTCAAGCAGTTCAACCTGACGCCGCTCGCGCGCTTCGTCAGCTTCGCCGTGCGCGGCGTGCCGCCGGAGATCATGGGCATCGGCCCGAAGGAAGCGATTCCGGCCGCGCTGAAGGCGGCGGGCCTGAAGCAGGACGATCTCGACTGGATCGAGCTGAACGAAGCATTCGCCGCGCAATCGCTGGCGGTGATGCGCGATCTCGGCCTCGATCCGTCGAAGGTCAACCCGATCGGCGGCGCGATCGCGCTCGGCCACCCGCTCGGCGCGACGGGCGCGATTCGCGCGGCGACCGTCGTGCACGGCCTGCGTCGTCGCAACCTGAAGTACGGGATGGTGACGATGTGCGTCGGGACCGGCATGGGTGCGGCAGGCATCATCGAGCGGCTCTGATCGGAGCGCGCGACGCATGACGACGGTGCGCGGGCGACCAGCTCGCGCACCGTTTTTTTGTTTATCGAATGAAAACAGCCATGGAGACGGCTCAGATGGATATCCAGATCGAAAACGCAGGCGGCGTGCTGACGATCACGCTCGCGCGCCCCGCGAAAAAGAACGCGATCACCGCGGCGATGTACCAGGTGATGGCCGATGCGCTCGCGGCGGCGCAGGACGACAAGTCGGTGCGCACGATCGTGATTCGCGGCAGCGACGGCAACTTCAGCGCGGGCAACGATCTCGACGACTTCATGAAGGCGCCGCCGAAGGACGAGAATGCGCCCGTGTTCCAGTTCCTGCGCCAGATCGCGAACGCGCAGAAGCCGATCGTCGCGGCGGTTTCCGGCGTCGCGGTCGGCATCGGCGTGACGATGCTGCTGCACTGCGATCTCGTCTACGCGGCCGACACCGCGCAGCTCTCGCTGCCGTTCGTGCAGCTCGGACTGTGTCCCGAGGCGGCGTCGAGCCTGCTGCTGCCGCGTCTTGCCGGCCATCAGGTCGCGGCCGAGAAGCTCCTGCTCGGCGAGCCGTTCGACGCGCTCGAAGCGCACCGGATCGGCCTCGTGAACCGCGTGCTGCCCGCCGCGGACCTCGACGCGTTCGCCGCGGAGCAGGCGGCGAAGCTCGTCGCGCTGCCGGCATCGTCGCTGCGCGCGACGAAAGCGCTCCTCAAGAAGGGGGGCGGCGCGGACGTCGCCGCGCGGATGTCGGAGGAAGGCGACCAGTTCGGCCAGATGCTGCGCTCGCCCGAAGTGCGCGAGGCGATCACTGCGTTCTTCGAGAAGCGCAAGCCGGACTTCCGGCAGTTCGACTGAACGCGAACGCAATCGCAAACGCGGCGGCTTGCGGCGGTGTGCCGCCGTCCGCCGCACGCCCATCGATGCGGCGGCGCGCTAAGCGGGGCCGTAGTCGACGTAGCCCGCTTCGCGGCAGAAGCTCGCGAGCCGCAGCCCGGCTTGCCGCGCGATTTCGATCGCGAGCGACGACGGCGCCGAGATCGTCGCGACCATCGGAATGCCGACGCGCGCGGACTTGCGCACGAGCTCGTAGCTCGCGCGGCTCGACAGGAATACGAAGCCGTTCGTCATGTCGGCGCGTTCGAGCGTGAGCGTGCCGATCAGCTTGTCGAGCGCGTTATGGCGGCCGATGTCCTCGAACGCGTGGACGATCGCGCCCGACGCGTCGCACCACGCGGCCGCGTGCAGCCCGCCCGTCTGCCGCGTGAGCACCTGATGGGCGGGGAGATCGCGCGCCGCGCGTGCAATCGCATCCGGTGCGATGCGTGCGAGAAAGCCGGTATCCGGCACGCGTTCCGGCACGAGATCGAGCAGATCGATGCTCTCGATGCCGCACACGCCGCAGCCGGTGCGCCCCGCGAGCGCGCGGCGTTTCTCCTTCAGCGCGGCGAACGCCTGCTGGACGACCGTGAGCTGCACTTCGGCGTGCGGCAGCGGCGCGTCGCCGTGCAGCACGACTTCGATGTCCTTCACGTCGCTGCCGCGCTCGACGATGCCTTCCGACACCGCGAAGCCGACCGCGAACGCTTCCAGATCGCGCGGCGTGCACATCATCACCGCGTGCGAGATGCCGTTGAACACGAGCGCGACGGGCCATTCCTGGCCGACGTGGTCGACGGTTGCTTCGACCGCGTCGCCGCGCCGCCTGCGCACCGCGAGCTCGACGATGCCGCTGGGTTCGACGGTTTCGGACAGACTCACGGGGGACTACTCCTTCGATTGGACGGGGCGGACGAGCGGGGCGCGGCGTCCGGCGGCACGCCCGTCGCCTGCGAAGGTTCTAAAATACTCCACACAGGCCAAATGTGCCGGCAAACGTCATGGTGGGTGCAAACATGGGACTGAGCGACGCGCCGTTGCTGTTCAATTTCGAAGTCGTATCGTCGGAGGATCTGACCTACATTCCGATGATCGTCCGTTTCAACCTCGACCGCTTCGGGCTGCGGATCTCGCTCGAGCAATGGCAGATGCTGCCGATCGAGGATCGCAAGCTGCTCGCGCGCTTTCCGGCCGACGAAGACGTCGTGATCGAGCCGAACTTCGATCATGCGCTGTTCGAGATGCTGCGTACGCACGCGAACGTCGAGCCGAGCTGGTTCCAGCCGGACGAGCATCCGGCCTGGCGCAGCGCCGATGCGGTGCCGGATGCGCTCGTCGCGCAGAGCGGGCTGGCCGGGCTGCAGGCGCCGTCGGCCGCGCAGTGGGCGACGCTCACGCCGTTTCAGCGCTACGTGCTCGCGAAGCTGTCGCGCAAGCCGAAGCTCAACCACGACTTCATTCCCGCGATGCGCGAGTTCGGCCTCTCCGCGCATTGAGCGGGCGGCGCGGCGCGGCGCTCGTTGCCGCGGCCGTTCGCGCGCGGCCGCGCTCATTCGAGCGGCGGCAGCGCGCGCGGGCGGCGGTCGGCGTCGGTCGCGACGTAGGTGAGGGTCGCCTCGGTCACCTTGACGATTTCGCTCATCAGGCTCATCCGCTGCGCGTAGACCTCGACGTCGACCGTCACTGACGTATTGCCCGTCTTGACGATGCTCGCGTAGAAGCTCAGCAGATCGCCGACGAACACCGGCTGCTTGAACAGGAAAGAATTGACCGCGACCGTCGCGACCCGGCCGTTCGCGCGGCGGCACGCCGGGATCGAGCCCGCAATGTCGACCTGCGCCATGATCCAGCCGCCGAATACGTCGCCGTGGACGTTCGCGTCGGACGGTTGCGGCACGACGCGCAGCGCGGGCGGTTTTTGCGGGAGTTGCAGGGACGAATCGGTCATGGTTGAAGCTTCCATCTTGTAAGAAAAGCGGCCGGCTTGCGCGATTTCGCGCGCCGCCGCGGGCGAGGCGGCGCGCAGCGGCGCGAACCGGCTTCTGCGAGAATATAAAGTTCTGAAATTGTACGAGAAAGTGTGGATTTGGGCCGGGCCGCGTAGGCCGGGCTGCGTAGGCCGAGCCGCTTGGGCGGAGCAGCATGGCTCAAGCCGGATGGGCCGAGCCGGGCGGGCAGCGCAACGTATGCCGTGCCGCATCGACCGGAGCGCGCCGGCGGTCCGTCGGGTATTTCGTCGCGCAACTCGCGCCGCCGGCTGGCTACGCGATGCGCGTGGCGACGACAGGCCGGCTCGAAACCGTTCGCCATGCGGCGGACGGGACCGCGGATGCAGATGGCCGCCGACGCGCGATTCGCGCGCGCCGCGCCGCACCTGCGTCGCACCGGCAGCGGCCAAGCAGCCTGAAGTGCATACTTTCACCGACGAAGCGAACCCACGAACTCCCCATGCGCCGCTATCCCGCTTCTTCCGAGCCCGCGCCCATCGCGACCGGGCCGCGCAACGACTGGCAGACGATCCGCTCGCTGCTGCCGTACCTGACCGCCTACAAGTGGCGCGTCGTGTTCGCGCTCACGTGCCTGATCGGCGCGAAGGTCGCGAACCTCGGCGTGCCGGTCGTGATGAAGCGGATCGTCGACAGTCTCGCCGCCGTCCAGCATCTGACCGCGCTCGGCCGCGCCGAGCAGTCGGCGAGCATCGTGCTCGCGGGCGGCGTGGGGCTCCTCGTGGTCGCGTACGCGTTCGTGCGGCTGTCGACGTCGCTCTTCACCGAATTGCGCGAAATCCTGTTCTCGAAGGTGACGGAGAGCGCGGTGCGGCGGCTCGCGCTGCAGGTGTTCCGGCATCTGCACGGCCTGTCGCTGCGCTTTCACCTCGAACGGCAGACGGGCGGCATGTCGCGCGACATCGAGCGCGGCACGCGCGGCATCCAGCAGTTGATCTCGTACTCGCTGTACAGCATCCTGCCGACGCTCGTCGAAGTGGGGCTCGTGCTCGGCTTCTTCGCCGTCAAGTACGAAGCGTATTACGCGTACGTGACGTTCGCGGCGCTCGTCGCGTACATCGTGTTCACCGTGAAGGTGACCGAGTGGCGCACGCATTTCCGCCGCACGATGAACGAGCTCGATTCACGGGCGAACTCGCGTGCGATCGATTCGCTGATCAACTACGAAACGGTCAAGTACTTCGGCAACGAGGAGTGGGAAACGCAGCGCTACGACGAGAACCTGAAGCGCTACCGCAAGGCGGCGATCCGTTCGCAGAACTCGCTGTCGTTTCTCAACTTCGGCCAGCAGGCGATCATCGGCGCGGGGCTCGTGTTCATCCTGTGGCGTGCGACGCAGGGCGTGCTCGCGGGCAAGCTCACGCTCGGCGACCTCGTCCTCATCAACACCTTCATGCTGCAGCTGTACATTCCGCTCAACTTCCTGGGCGTCGTCTACCGCGAGCTGAAGCAGAGCCTGACCGACATGGACCGGATGTTCGGGCTGCTGTCGGCCGCGCGCGAAGTCGACGACGCGCCCGGCGCGCCCGCGCTGAAGGTGAACGGCGCGCAGGTGCGCTTCGAGCGGGTGAATTTCAGCTACGAGCCGGAGCGGCAGATCCTGCACGACGTCGATTTCACGATCGAAGCGGGCTCGACGACCGCGGTCGTCGGCCACAGCGGCTCGGGCAAGTCGACACTGTCGCGCCTCTTGTTCCGCTTCTACGATCTCGGTCGCGCGACGGGCGGCGCGATCACGATCGACGGCCAGGACATCCGCGACGTGAAGCAGGATTCGCTGCGCGCGTCGATCGGGATCGTGCCGCAGGACACGGTGCTCTTCAACGACACGATCTACTACAACATCGCGTACGGCCGGCCGTCGGCGACGCGCGACGAGGTGATCGCGGCCGCGCGCGCCGCGCACATCCACACGTTCATCGAAAGTCTGCCGAAGGGCTATGACACGCCCGTCGGCGAGCGCGGGCTCAAGCTGTCGGGCGGCGAGAAGCAGCGCGTCGCGATCGCGCGGACGATCCTGAAGAATCCGCCGATCCTCGTGTTCGACGAAGCGACGTCGGCGCTCGATTCGCGTTCCGAGCGCGCGATCCAGTACGAGCTCGAGCAGATCGCGCGGCACCGGACGACGCTCGTGATCGCGCACCGGCTGTCGACCGTCGTGCATGCGGACCAGATCATCGTGATGAACCACGGGCGCATCGTCGAGCGCGGCACGCACGCCGAGCTGCTGCACGCGGACGGCCTCTACGCGCAGATGTGGGCGCTGCAGCAGCAGCGCGCGGCGGCCGACGGCGCGGCGGCGGAAGAGGTTTGACGGGGCGGGGCGCGCCGCGCGCGCCGTGCTGGCGCGGAACTCGGGCGTCGCGGCCGATCGCGGCCGCGTCGTTGCGCCATTGCTGATTGGAGGGCGGCCGGACGCTCGGCGGATCACGCCGAAGCCGCTCGATGAGCCCGGGCGAGCGGGTGTCAGCCGGCCGGCTTCAGCGCGCTGCCCTCAGCGTGGCGTCGAGCTCGCTCAGTTGCGCCGGCGTGCCGACGTTCTCCCACACACCCGAATACAGCTCGCCCGTCGCGCGCCGCGCGGCGATCGTTTCGCGAAAATAGGGCGTGAGCGGGCGGCGCGTGCCGGCGGGCAGAGCGCGGAACATCCGCGTGTCGTAGAGCGCGATGCTGCCGAACGTCACGCGCGGCGCGCCGTCGAGCGACAGCAGGCCGTCGCCGTCGAGCGCGAAGTCGCCCGCCGGATGGAACGGCGGGTTCGGCACCATCACGAGGTGCATGCCGGGCTCGGGCGCCGCAGCCAGCGCGGCGGCGCGCGCGCGCAGCGTCACGTAGTCGAAGTTTGCGTAGACGTCACCCGCGACGCAGACGAACACTTTCGGCTCGCCGCCGTCCTCGATGAGCGGCAGCGCCTGCGCGATTCCGCCCGCCGTTTCGAGCGCCTCGCGCTCGGCCGAATAGACGAGCCGCACGCCCCAGCGCGAGCCGTCGCCAAGAGCGGCCTCGATCCGCTCGCCGAGCCATGCGTGGTTGACGACGATCGTGCGAATGCCCGCCGCGGCGAGCCGCTCGATCTGCCAGACGATCAGCGGCTTGCCGCCCGCCGCGAGGAGCGGCTTCGGCGTCGTGTCGGTGAGCGGGCGCATCCGTTCGCCGCGCCCGGCGGCGAAGATCATCGCCGTGTCGAGTGTGTGCGTCATCGTTCAGAACGTGTAGCCGACTTCGGCCGTCTTGTCTTCGAGATCGTCGAGGAGCCTTGCGAACGGCGTGAGCGGCCGGTAGCGCAGCGCGACCTTGCGCGCGTAGCCGAAAAAGCGCGGCAGATCGGCGAGATAGTGCGGCTTGTGATCGCGGTAGTTGATCCGCGCGAACAGGCCGAGCACCTTGATGTGGCGCTGCAGGCCCATCCATTCGAGCTGCCGGTAGAACTCGCCGAAGTCGGGCTCGACGGGCAACCCGGCTTTCTTCGCCTTCTCCCAGTAGTACGCGAAGCAGTCGAGCTCGAACGCCTCGTCCCAACTGATGAACGCGTCGCGCAAGAGCGACACGACGTCGTACGTGAGCGGCCCGTAGACGGCGTCCTGGAAGTCGAGCACGCCCGGGTTCGGCCGAGCGATCATCAGGTTGCGGGGCATGAAGTCGCGCAGCATGTAGCCCTGCGGCTGCGCGCGCGCGCTCGCGATCAGCAGCGCGAACGTGCGGTCGAGCACGCCGCGCGCGTTATCCGTGAGCGTCTTGCCGAGATGCCGGCCGACGTACCACTCGGGCATCAGCTCCATCTCGCGGCGCAGGAACGCCTCGTCGAACGGCGGCAGCACGTCTTCGCGCGACGCGAGCTGCCAGCGGATCAGCGCGTCGAGCGCGTCGCGCATCAGCGGCCGCGCGGCGTCCGGCGCGGCGGGATCGAGCGCGGAGATGTACGAGCGCGTGCCGAGATCGGTGACGAGCATGAAGCCCGCGTCGAAGTCGTGTTCGAGCACCTTCGGCACGTGCAGACCGGCCGCGTCGAGCAATTGCGAGATCTGCACGAACTCGCGGCATTTCTCGGGCGGCGGCGCGTCGACGGCGATCGCGGTCCCGCCCGGCGCGGTCGCGCTCGCGATGCGGAAATAGCGCCGGAAGCCCGCGTCGGTGGACGCCGGGACGAGCGACGCCGGGTCGAGCGCGTAGCGGTCGGCGAACGTGGCGAGCCAGTCGGTGAGGAGGGCGAGGCGGGGATCGGCTAAGGGCTGCGTCATTGAAAGTCGGGGAGGGGGAACGTCTTGCCATATAATACCCCACGACTTTTTTGACGCGTCCCGTGTCAATCCCCGCCGGCGCGGGCGCGCAGCCCGCCACGCCGCTCGTTTGCCCGTTTTCCCCCGGTATGCGCGAAGCCGCAGTCACGGTTCGATTGCGAGGGCTGCGACGTGCGGAGGCCGGGTTTGACAGGGTCGATTCGCCGAACGATAGATGCCGCCTAAAACGTTATTCCCGCTCGTCCCAGCTTGCGATGCCACGCCGCGCAAAAAACGGCTCGCGGTCGCGCTTTTGGCCGTACCGGGCCTCGTGCCGGCGGTGTCGCAGGCCCAGTTGTCGGGCGCCGCGGCCGAGCCGCAGGCGTTCGGCTCGCCGTGGGACCTGCGCCTCGCGCCGCAGCTCGACGAGCATCTGCAAAAGCAGCGCGGCAAGCCCGCGACGTTCGTCCTCGGCGACCGCACGAACGGCACGGCCGACCAGGATCTCGCCGCGAAGGGCTCGGCCGAGATCCGGCGCGGCAACGCGATCGTCAAGGCGGATGCGATCCACTACGACCAGGACACCGACATGGCCGACGCGTACGGCAAGGTCACGGTGTCGAACGGCGGCACGACGTTCTCGGGCCCCGAGGCGCATCTGAAGGTCGAGGCGAACCAGGGTTTCATGGCGACGCCGAAGTACCATTTCACGGCGACGGGCGGCTCGGGCAGCGCCGAGCGGGTGCAACTGCTCGACAGCGAGCGCTCGGTGTTCACGAACGGCACCTACACGGGCTGCCAGTGCACGACGAACCCGGCGTGGTACATCCAGGGCAGCGAGTTCGATTTCGATACGGGCGCCGACGAAGGCGTCGCGCGCAACGGCGTGCTGTTCTTCCAGGGCGTGCCGCTCTTCGGCAGCCCGTGGCTCACGTTCCCGCTGTCGGGCGAGCGGCGCAGCGGCTTCCTGCCGCCGACGTTCTCGCTCGATTCGTCGAGCGGCTTCGAGTTCGCGCTGCCGTACTACTTCAACATCGCGCCGAACCGCGATCTGACGGTCACGCCGCACATCATCTCGAAGCGCGGGATCTTCACGCAGGCGACGTTCCGCTATCTGTCGACGAACTACTCGGGCACGCTGACGGGCGAATACCTGCCGGACGACCGTGTCGCGAAGCGCAACCGTTACGCGATTTACTGGCAGCACCAGCAGAACTTCGGCAACGGCTTCGGCGGCTACATCTATTACAACAAGGTCTCGGACAACACGTATCCGGAGGACCTGGGGTCGACGAACCAGTTCCTGAACGGGATCCAGACCGTCTATCAGCAGGAAGCCGGCCTGACGTACAACAACGGGCCGTGGTCCGTGCTCGGGCGCTACCAGCACTGGCAGACGCTCGCGCCGTCGGTCGCGCCGTACGGCCGCGAGCCGCAGTTGAACGTGAAGTACGCGAAGTACAACGTCGGCGGTTTCGACTTCGGCGCGGAAGCCGATTATTCGCGCTTCCGGATCACGACCGCCGACCAGCCGGAAGGCGATCGCGTGATGTTCAACCCGTACGTGTCGTACGGGCTGTACGGTCCCGGCTATTTCGTCGTACCGAAGGCGCAGATGCACTTCGCGTCGTACGACCTGACGACGACGACGGGCGGCGTGCCCGGCCAGCCGAAGCGCTTCACCTATTCGATCCCGACGCTCAGCTTCGATACGGGGCTCATCTTCGACCGCTCGGTGCGCCTGTTCGGCCAGGACTTCATCCAGACGCTCGAGCCGCGCCTGTACTACGTGTACACGCCGTACCGGAACCAGTCGGACGCGCCGCTCTTCGACACGGCCGTGTCCGACTTCGGGCTCGCGGAGATCTTCACGCCGAACACGTTCGTCGGCAACGACCGGATCGCCGACGCGAACCGCCTGACGGCCGCGCTCACGACCCGCTTCATCAATCCGACGACGGGCGACGAGCGCGCGCGCTTCGTCATCGCGCAGCAGTACTACTTCACCGACCAGCGCGTGACGCTGCAGCCGACCGAGGCGCCCGCGACGGCGCGGCACTCGGACCTGATCCTCGGCGCGTCGGTCAAGCTCGGCGCGGGCTTCGCGTCGGAAACCGCGTTCCAGTACAACGTCGACAACAACCAGCTCGTCAAGTCGAGCGTCGGCTTCGGCTACAGCCCGGGCGAGCGGCGCGTGATCAACGTCGGCTATCGCTACACGCGGCAGAACCCGACGCTCAGCAACGAGCCGATCAACCAGGTTCTCGTGTCCGCGCAATGGCCGCTCACGCGGCGGCTCTATGCGCTCGGCCGCTTCAACTACGATCTCGCGAGCAGCCGGGTTGTCGACGGTCTCGTCGGCTTCCAGTACGATGCCGACTGCTGGGCGTTCGGCGTCGGCGTCCAGCGCTACGCGAACGGCGTGAACACGTCGGGGCAGCAGAACTCGTCGACCCGCGTGCTCGCGCAACTCGTGCTCAAGGGTCTGACGAGCGTCGACAACGGCCTCGTGTCCGCGTTCCGCGCCGGCGTGCAGGGCTATACGCCGCTGCCGCCCGCGCCGGCGCCGCTGTCGCGTTTCAGCAATTACGATTAACCGCCGAGGAGGCGTTCGCGGCGAGCGGCGTTTGCGCAGCCCGCTTTCAATGGAGTACCTGTGGCAATGAAGAAAACCCTTCGCTTCGCGGCTGTCGCATCCGGTCTGGTCGCGTCGCTCATCACGGTCGCGCCGGCGGCGTCCGCGCAGGCGCTGCGCGCGCAGGGCGCGTCGCTCGCCGACGAGGTGGTCGCCGTCGTCAACAACGACGTGATCACGGGGCGCGAGCTCGATCAGCGCGTCGGCCTGATCGCGCGCCGTCTGCAGCAGCAGAAGGCGCCCGTGCCGCCGATCGACCAGCTGCGCGCACAGGTGCTGAGCCAGATGGTGCTCGAGCGCATCCAGATCCAGCGGGCGAAGGACGACGGCATCGTCGTCGACAACGCCACCGTGCAGGCGACGCTCGGGCGCCTCGCGCAGGCGAACGGGATGCCGCTCGACCAGTACAAGGCGCGCATCGAGGCGCAGGGCGTGCCGTGGGACGTGTTCGTGCGCGACGCGCGCACCGAGCTGATGCTCTCGAAGCTGCGCGAGAAGGAAGTCGACGGCAAGATCACCGTGTCGGACGCCGAGGTCGCGAGCTACATCGCGAGCCAGCGCGGCCCGAACGCCGGCTCGCAGCAGGATCTGCGGCTCGAGCACATCTTCGTGAAGGCGCCGACCAGCGCGCCGCAAGCCGACATCGAGGTCGCGCAGAAGAAGGCGGAAGGCCTGCTGCAGCAGGCGCTCGCGTCGGGCGCCGATTTCGAGCGGCTCGCGAAGAACAATTCGGAAGCCGACGATGCGAAGAAGGGCGGCGATCTCGGCTTCAAGTCGCCGTCGTCGCTGCCGTCCGACGTCGTCGACGCGGTGTCGAAGCTGCGTCCCGGCCAGGTCAACCCGACGCTCGTCCGCGTGCCGGACGGCTTCGAGATCGTGCGTCTCGTCGACCGCCGCGCGAGCCAGAGCGTGTCGGCCGCGTCGCCGAAGATCGTGCAGACGCACGTGCGCCACATCCTGCTGCGCGTCGGCGAAGGCAAGTCGGAATCGCAGGCGCGCCAGCAACTGATCGACATTCGCCGGCAGGTCGAGGCGGGCGGCGATTTCGAGAAGTTCGCGCGCACTTATTCGCAGGACGGCTCGGCGTCGCAAGGCGGCGATCTCGGCTGGATCAGCCCGGGTGAGACGGTGCCGGAATTCGAGCGTGCGATGAACGGCCTGCAGGACGGCCAGGTCAGCAACCCGGTGCGCACCGAGTACGGCTACCACCTGATCCAGGTGCTCGGCCGCCGCGACGCGGAAGGCTCGGTGCAGCAGCAGATGGACATCGCGCGCCAGGCGATCGGCCAGCGCAAGGCCGAGCAGGCATACTCGGACTGGCTGCGCGAGCTGCGCGACTCGTCGTACGTGCAGATCAAGCTGCCCGTCGTCCAATAAGCGCGTAGCCGACATGTCCGCCAGCCCGCAGCCGCTGCGCATCGCGATCACGACCGGCGAGCCGGCCGGCGTCGGCCCCGAGCTGACGGCCCGCGCGCTCGCCGACGCGGCGGCACGCTGGCCCGACGCGCGCTTCACGGTGCTCGGCGACGCGGGCCTGATCGCCGAGCGCGCAGCCGCGGTCGGCGTCGACTGGGCGAGCGTGACGGCGAACGGCACGGACGCGCACGTCGCAAACGCGCATGTCGCAGACGCGCATGTCGCGGTCGCGCATCGCGCGCTCGCCGCGCCCGCCGAAGCAGGCAAGCTGAATCCCGCGAACGGGCGTTACGTGCTCGATCTGCTCGACGCGGCGATCGACGGCGCGGTCGCCGGCGCATTCGACGCGATCGTCACCGCGCCGCTGCAAAAGAGCACGATCAACGATGCCGGCGTGCCGTTCACCGGCCATACCGAATATCTCGCCGAGCGCACGCACACGCCGCACGTCGTAATGATGCTCGCTGGCACGGGCGAGCGGCCGCTGCGCGTCGCGCTCGCGACGACGCACCTGCCGCTCAAGGACGTGTCGGCCGCGCTGACTATCGACGGCCTCGCCGATACGCTCGCGATCGTCGAGCGCGACCTGCGCCGCAGCTTCGGTCTCGCCGCGCCGCGCATCCTCGTGACGGGCCTCAATCCGCACGCGGGCGAGAACGGTTATCTCGGCCGCGAGGAAATCGATGTGATCGAGCCGGCGCTCGAGCGCGCGCGGGCTGCGGGCATCGACGCGCGCGGGCCTTATCCGGCCGACACGCTGTTCCAGCCGCGCTACCTCGAGCACGCGGATTGCGTGCTCGCGATGTTCCACGACCAGGGGCTGCCGGTCCTCAAGTACGCGACGTTCGGCGAGGGCATCAACGTCACGCTCGGCCTGCCGATCATTCGCACGTCGGTTGATCACGGCACCGCGCTCGATCTCGCCGGTACGGGCCGCGCCGATCCGGGCAGCCTCGTCGCCGCGATCGACACCGCCGTGACGATGGCGCGCCATCGGCGCGCGGGCTGAATTTTCGCGTCATCCGTTTTTCTATTTTTCGATGTCGAACAGCAGACAGCACCAAGGGCATTTCGCGCGCAAGCGCTTCGGGCAGAACTTTCTCGTCGATCACGGCGTGATCGACGCGATCGTCGCGGCGATCCGGCCCGAGCGCGGCGAGCGGATGGTCGAGATCGGGCCGGGCCTCGGCGCGCTGACGGGGCCCGTGATCGCGCGGCTCGCGACGCCCGCCTCGCCGCTGCACGCGGTCGAGCTCGACCGCGACCTGATCGGCCGCCTGAAGCAGCGCTTCGGCGACCTGCTCGAGCTGCACGCGGGCGACGCGCTCGCGTTCGACTTCGGCTCGCTCGCGCTGCCGGGCGACAAGCCGTCGCTGCGGATCATCGGCAATCTGCCGTACAACATTTCGAGCCCGCTGCTGTTCCATCTGATGTCGTTCGCGCACGTCGTGATCGACCAGCATTTCATGCTGCAGAACGAAGTCGTCGAGCGGATGGTCGCGGAGCCGGGCACGAAGGCGTTCAGCCGGCTGTCGGTGATGCTCCAGTACCGCTACACGATGGACAAGCTGATCGACGTGCCGCCCGAGTCGTTTCAGCCGCCGCCGAAGGTCGATTCGGCGATCGTGCGGATGATCCCGCATGCGCCGCACGAGTTGCAGACCGTCGATCCGGCGGCGCTCGGCGAAGTCGTGACGGCCGCGTTCTCGCAGCGCCGCAAGATGCTGCGCAACACCCTCGGCGACTATCGCGATCTCGTCGATTTCGATGCACTCGGCTTCGATCTCGCGCGCCGCGCGGAAGATGTCGATGTCGACGAGTACGTGCGCGTCGCGCAGGCGGTCGGCGCGCGGCGCTCGGGCGGCTGATCGGTGGCTGACGGGGCAGGGCGCGTCGCGCGATTGTCCGGTCGGTGCCGGCGATAGCGGGCGCTTGGGGCGGCTTCGTTGTTGCGCGGAATGCTTCTGGCGTCGCTTCTTTTCGATTGCGAAGCGCGACGCCGTAAGCACGCATCCGCGCGCCGGCCTCGGACGAGGGGCTTTCTCGATCTATGCGCGGTCGATCGTTGATACGCGACGGTTTTTCCGCGTGGCGGGCCACGGCTCGGCGACGGCATTGCTGCGCGACGCATTCGCGGTGCCATCGACAACGCTTCTTCAGGGCTGAAGCCTGCAATCCTCACGCCGCACGCATCGGCGTATCCGTGCCGGCACATCGGCACATCGGCACATCGGCACATCGGCACATCGGCACGTTGGCACGTTGGCGTATCGGCACGCCGGCACGTGCACGTCGACGCATCGGCGCGCTTGCAGATCCGCGCGTCAGCACGTCGGCACGCCGGCAAATCAGCCCATCGGCGCAGCGTCTTGCGCCGGCTTCCGTTTCTCTCGACCACCCCGCTGCACTAATTGCCGTCGCCGCGCGGCGGCGCGTTGACGAGCCCGATGCCCGCCAGCACGAGCACGGCCGCCGCGCCGAAGCGCGCATTGACCGAATCGCCGAGCAGCAGCACGCCGAAGCTCACGCCGAAGAGCGGCGCGAGGAACGTGAACACGGAAAGCCGCGCCGCGCTGTAGCGCGTCAACAGCCAATACCACGCGAGATAGCTCGCGAACGCGACGATCACGCCCTGATACGCGAGGCTCGCGACGGCGAGCGGCGTCACGTTCGCGAGCGTCGTCTGTCCGGTCATGAAGGCGAGCCCGAGCAGCACGGCGGACGACACCGTCAACTGGTAGAACAGCGTCTTGCTCGCGGTCGCGCGAGCGAGCGACGTCGCGCGCACGACGACCGTGGTCGCCGCCCACATCACGCCGCCGAGCACGCCGAGCGCGTCGCCCGCGAGTCCGGCGAGCGCCGATGCGCGGTCCGCGGCCGGCCGTGCGAAGCCGTCGGCGAATGCGACGGCGATGCCCGCGAACGCGATCGCGACGCCCGTCCATTGCATGCGGCGCATCTTCTCGCCGGGCGCGAAAAGGTGCAGCCCGAGCGCGGTGAAGCACGGCGCGGTGTAGAGAAAGATCGCCATGCGCGCGGCGCTCGTCAGCGTGAGGCCGAAGAAAAGGCAGACGAACTCGCCCGCGAACAGCGTGCCCGCGGCGACGCCCGCGCCGAACGTGCCGTCCGCGCGAAAGAGCGGCGTGCCGCGCGCGCTCGCCCATGCCCACACGCCGACGGCCGCGATCGCCGAGCGCAGCCCGGCCTGGAACATCGGCGGGATCGCGTGCGTCGCGCTCTTGATCGCGACTTGCTGGAAGCCCCAGATCGCGCACAGCAGAACCATCACGCCGATCGCGCGCGCATCGAGCGACGGACGCGCCGGCGCATAGGCGACGGTGCTCATCGGGCACTCCTGAAAACGGCGGCGTGAGCCGCGAACGGGACGTCGGCCGGGCGCTCGGCGGGCCGGCTCGGTTCGAAGAAATGGGTTCGCACGGTTCGCAGGCCGATGGGATCGGCGCTCGGAGAGGGTTGTTCGGATCTTCGATTCGTTACGGGACGCCGACCGGGCGGACGTCGTCGCGTAGCGCGGCAGGCAGCGTTGCGCGCACGCATCGCGTGCCCGCCGCGGCGATCTTAACCGATCGCGCCGCGCGCCGCGCATCGCCCCTGCTGTCCGGATGGACGAGGCGCGCGTCGGCGAGAATCGCGCGGGTCTGGTACATTCGCACGTTCAAGCAAGTCCCCACGGAGTACCCATCATGCGTTTGCTTCACACGATGCTGCGAGTCGGCGATCTCGACCGCTCGATCAAGTTCTACACCGAGCTGCTCGGCATGAAATTGCTGCGCCGCGAAGACTATCCGGACGGGAAATTCACGCTCGCGTTCGTCGGCTACGGCGACGAGCGGGACCACACGGTCATCGAGCTCACCCACAACTGGGACACGAAGTCGTACGAGCTCGGCACGGGCTTCGGCCATCTTGCGCTCGAGGTCGACGACGCGTACAAGGCGTGCGAGCAGATCAAGGCGCAAGGCGGCAAGGTCACGCGCGAAGCCGGGCCGATGAAGCACGGCTCGACGGTGATCGCGTTCGTCGAAGATCCGGACGGCTACAAGATCGAGTTCATTCAGCGCAAGATTCACTGAGCGCAGTTTCACCGCGCGGGGCGCTGCGGCGTTCCGCGCCGGCCCGCGGTGCGCGATGCGATCGAGCATGCGTACCGCGTCGTTGTTCTTTCCCGTGATCTTGCTTTGCTTCGGCTGCGCCACGCAGCGGCGCGGTTGCGTCAGCGGGCGGGTGCCGCGTGGATTCGAGCGCCGCTGCGGGTCATTCGCTGCTTGTCGTCGCGCGGATGCATCGGATGTGCGATGCGGGACGACCGCAGTGCAAGGAAAAGAAGACCGAACCGGCTGAATCGATCCGGACCGGCGTCAGTCGGCCGGCAGTCGTGACGATGAAGCCGGCCCGTATCGGCCGCGGCGGCGCTCGGCCGCTGCAAGCGTTTCTGACTTGAGGTTGACAAGCCGAATCGCCAGCGAGCGGGCAGTCGCAGCACTGTCGACGCGCGGCGCTCAGAGCGCCGGCAGCAGTTCCGGCGGATGGTGCTTCAGCGTATGCCGCGCTTCGCGGAATTCCGGGAAGATCGATTCGACCGTCTGCCAGAACGCTGGGCTATGGTTCATCTCGCGCAGATGCGACAACTCGTGCGCGACGACATAGTCGACAATCGACATCGGAAAGTGGACGAGCCGCCAGTTCAGGCGGATCTTGCCGTCACTCGAGCAACTGCCCCAGCGCGTCGCGGCCGACGACAGCGCGTACGCCGCATACGTGACGCCGAGCCTCTGCGCATATACCGCGAGCCGCTCGCCGAAGATCCGCTTGGCTTCGTGCTGCAGCCAGCCCTGCACGCGATCCTTGATCTGCTGCTCGCTCGCGTGCGCGGGCAGGCCGAGCTCGAGCGTCGCGGCGGCCGGGTCGAAGCAGAGCGCGCCCTTCGCCGACGCGAGCGCGATGCTGACGGGCTTGCCGAGATACGGAATCTGCGCGCCTTCCTTCCAGTCGATCTGCGGCAGCGCGCGCTGCTCGGTGCGCGTCTGCCATTCGGCGAGCTTGTTGAAGATCCAGCGGCGCTTCTCGGCGATCGCCGCTTCGATGTCGGCGAGCGTCACCCAGCGCGGCGCGGTGATCGTGAGGCCGCTGCCGTCGATCGCGAAGCCGATCGTGCGGCGCGCCGAGCGCTTCAGTTTGTATTCGAGCACGCGGCCGTCGAGCGCGAGCGTGCGGCGCCGGGAGCGGTCGGCCTCAGGCGGCGGAGCGGGCGAAGTGGGCGAAGCGGGCGAAGCGGGCGAAGCGGGCGGAGCGGCTGGCGGGGAAGCGGGGGACGGCGAGGCGGCCGGCCCGTCGAAGAGCGGCAGGTCGAGCTGGCGGTGATCGAGCGCCACGACGGCCGGCCGTGGCCTGGGACGCTTCGGCATCAGTTCGCTTCGTTTGGCGGTGCGCAATGGGTGAAACTCGCTTGACTTCAGGTACGCGCGGCGTCGGACGCACGGTCGGCGCCGCGTGCGCCGTCGCGCTCGTGCCGGTAGGCGTCCGGGTCGATGCGGCGCATTTCCGCTTCGATCCAGTTTTCGACGCGTTCGTTCAATTGATCGGGGGTGAGGCCATGCGTGTCGATCGGCTTGCCGATCGACACCGTGACGGTGCCGGGATATTTCATAAACGAATTGCGCGGCCACACGCGTCCCGCGTTGTGCGCGATCGGCACGACGGGCGCGCCCGCGCCGATCGCGAAGCGCGCGCCGCCCGTCTTGTACTTGCCCTGGCTGCCGACCGGCGTGCGCGTGCCTTCCGGAAACATGATGACCCACGCGCCGTCCGCCATCCGCGCGCGGCCCTGGCGGATCACCGAGTCGAACGCGTTCTTGCCGTCCTTGCGGTTGATGTGGACCATGTGCAGCATCCCGAGCGCCCAGCCGAAGAACGGCACGTACAGCAGCTCGCGCTTGAACACGTAGCAAAGCGGCTTCGGCATCAGCGCGGGCAGCGCGACCGTCTCCCACGCGGACTGATGCTTCGGCAGCAGCACCGCGGGGCCGTCGGGCAGATTCTCGAACCCTTCGATGCGATACCGGATGCCGTTCAGCCAGCGTGCGACGAAGAGCGTCGACTTGCACCAGCCGGCCGCCATCCAGTAGCGCGCGTTCGGGCGCAGGAACGGGAATGCGATGAAGCACGCGGTCGCGTACAGCGCCGTGTAGACGATGAAATAGACGAAAAGCAGCAGGGAGCGGACGAAGCGCATCGGCGTGACGTTACGGTGAGGGAGGATGCGCGCGGGTCGGCATCACTCGTGTTCTTCGGAAAGGAAATCGAGCGCGAACGTGCGCAGGTCGTCGTGCACGCGCGTGCCGTCCGGCAGCCCGCCCGCGGCGAGCGTCTTCTTGCCCTTGCCCGTCAGCACGAGGTGCGGCCGAAAGCCGAGCGCCGCACCCGCCAGCAGGTCTCGCAGCGAATCGCCGACGACGGGCGTGTCCTCCGGATCGATCTCGAAACGCTCGGCGATCAGCTTCATCATGCCCGGCTGCGGCTTGCGGCAGTCGCAGTGGTCGTCGGCCGTGTGCGGGCAGAAGAACACCGCGTCGATCCGCCCGCCGACCGCGGCCGCCGCGCGATGCATCTTCAGATGCATCGCGTTCAGCGTCGCCATGTCGAAGAGGCCGCGGCCGATGCCCGACTGGTTCGTCGCGACGACGACGCGGTAGCCCGCGTGATTGAGCCGCGCGATCGCCTCGAGGCTGCCGGGCAGCGCGACCCATTCGTCGGGAGACTTGACGAACGCGTCCGAATCGATGTTGATGACGCCGTCCCGGTCGAGGATGACGAGCTTCTTGCTGAGACTGGTCGGCATCGCGTGGTTCCTCTGGCTTATGCGGCGAGCTTCGAGATGTCGGCGACGCAGTTCATCTGCTGATGCAGCGCGGACAGCAGCGCGAGCCGGTTCGCGCGCAGCGCGGGGTCCTCGGCGTTGACCATCACGTCGTTGAAGAACGTGTCGACGGGCGCGCGCAGCGCGGCGAGCGCGGACAGGGCGCCCGTGTACGCGCGCGCCTCGAGCTGCGACTGCACGCGCGGCGTCACTTCGGCGAGTTGCGCGTGCAGCGCCTTCTCGGCCGGTTCGACGAAGAGGGTCGGCTGCACCGCGCCGTTCGCGCCGCTCTCCGACTTCTTCAGGATGTTCGAGATCCGCTTGTTCGCGGCCGCGAGCGCTTCGCTTTCGTCGAGGCGCGCGAACTCGCGCACCGCGTCGAGGCGCGCAACGATGTCGTCGAGGCGCGTCGGGTTCAGGCTCAGCACCGCGTCGACTTCGCCCGCCGAATAGCCGCGCTCGCGCAGCAGGCCGCGCAGGCGGTCGATGAAGAACGCGTAGATCGCGTCGGTCGATTCGGCCACGCCCGGCACCGCCGCGAAGCGTTCGTACGCGGTGCGCAGCAGCCAGACGAGATCGAGCGGAAGCTGCTTCTCGAGCAACAGGCGCAGCACGCCGAGCGCGTGGCGGCGCAGCGCGAACGGGTCCTTCTCGCCCGTCGGCGCGAGGCCGATGCCCCAGATGCCGACGATCGTCTCGAGCTTGTCGGCGAGCGCGACCGCCGTGCTGACGGGCGTCGTCGGCAGCGCGTCGCCGGAAAAGCGCGGCTGGTAGTGCTCGGTGCACGCGATCGCGACGTCTTCCGGCTCGCCGTCGTGGCGCGCGTAGTACGTGCCCATCGTACCCTGCAGCTCGGGAAACTCGCCGACCATGTCGGTCAGCAGGTCGGCCTTCGCGAGACGGGCCGCGCGGATCGCGATCGTCGCGTCGGCGCCGATCGCGGGCGCGATCTCGCCCGCGAGCGTCTCGAGGCGCTCGATGCGCGCGAGCTGCGAGCCGAGCTTGTTGTGATAGACGACGTTCGCGAGGAGCGGCACGCGGTCGGCGAGCGGCTTCTTCTTGTCCTGCTCGAAGAAGAACTTCGCGTCGGCGAGGCGCGGGCGCACGACGCGCTCGTTGCCTTCGATGATCTCGCTCGGCGTCTTCGTCTCGATGTTCGACACGATCAAAAAGCGCGAGCGCAGCTTGCCCGCCGCGTCGGTGAGCGCGAAGTACTTCTGGTTCGTCTGCATCGTGAGGATCAGGCACTCCTGCGGGACCTGCAGGAATTCGTCCTCGAAGCGGCACGGATAGACGACGGGCCATTCGACGAGCGACGTCACTTCGTCGAGCAGCGCTTCCGGCATCACGACCTCGTCGCCTTGCGCATGCGCATCGAGCTGCGTGCGGATCGCGTCCTTGCGGCCCGCGAAGTGCGCGATCACGCGGCCCTTCTCGCGCAGCGTGTCCGCGTACGCGCTTGCGTGCTGGATCGCGACGAGGCCGTCCGACAGGAAGCGGTGGCCGAGCGTCGTGTCGCCCGCGTCGATGCCGAATGCGCAGACGGGCACGATGCGTTCGTCGTGCAGCACGGTCAGGCGGTGCACGGGGCGCACGAACTGGACGTCGGTGCCGTCCGGGCGCTGATAGGTCATCACCTTCGGAATCGGCAGCTTCGCGAGCGTTTCGTCAAGCGCGGCCTGCAGGCCGTCGGCGAGCGACGCGCCGGGCGCCGCGTAGTTGACGAAGAATGCTTCGGCCTTGCCGTCGTGCGCGCGCTCGAGATCGGCGATCGACAGGTTCGGGTGGCCGAGCGCCGCGAGCTTCTTCGCGAGCGGCGCGGCCGGCTTGCCTGCCGCGTCGAGCGCCACCGACACCGGCAGCACTTTTTCGCGGACCTGCTTTTCCGGCGCGACGGCGCGCACGTTCTGCACGACGACGGCCAAGCGTCGCGGCGTCGCGTAGCGTTCGAAGGCGAGCTCGCCCTCGATCAGGTCGCGCGCGGCGAGACGTTGCGCGATGCCTTCGGCGAACGCGTCGCCCAGGCGCGCGAGCGCCTTCGGCGGCAGCTCTTCGGTCAGCAGTTCGACGAGCAGCGGAGCGGGATGGTTTTGCGTCATGGTGTGAAGAATCTCGTCAGTCCTGATCGATCTTGCGTTCGGCCTTCAGCGGCGGCGCCCATGCGGGCTGCGCGGCCTCCTGCGCGTCGGTGGTCAAGCCCGGCACGCCCGGCACCGGGTTGCCGATCATCGGGAAGCCGAGCTTTTCGCGCGAATCGTAGTACGCCTGCGCGACGAGCCGCGACAGCGCGCGGATGCGGCCGATGTACGCTGCGCGCTCGGTCACGGAGATCGCGCCGCGCGCGTCGAGCAGGTTGAACGTGTGGCCCGCCTTCAGCACGAGTTCGTACGCGGGCAGCGCGAGCTGCGCTTCGATCATCCGCTTCGCTTCGGCTTCGTAGCTGTTGAAGAACGTGAAGAGCAGGTCGACGTTCGCCTGCTCGAAGTTGTAAGTCGATTGCTCGACTTCGTTCTGGTGATAGACGTCGCCGTAGGTCAGGCGGCGAAGCTCGGGGCCGTTCGGGCCTTGCTCTTCCCACTCGGTCCAGATCAGGTCGTAGACGTTCTCGACCTTCTGCAGGTACATCGCGAGGCGCTCGAGGCCGTACGTGATTTCGCCGAGCACCGGCTTGCAGTCGAGGCCGCCCACTTGCTGGAAGTACGTGAACTGCGTGACTTCCATGCCGTTCAGCCAGACTTCCCAGCCGAGGCCCCACGCGCCGAGCGTCGGGTTCTCCCAATCGTCCTCGACGAAGCGCACGTCGTTCTGCTTCAGATCGAAGCCGAGCGCTTCCAGCGAGCCGAGGTACAGGTCGAGGATGTTCTCCGGCGCCGGCTTCAGCACGACCTGGTACTGGTAATAGTGCTGCAGGCGGTTCGGGTTCTCGCCGTAGCGGCCGTCCTTTGGGCGGCGCGACGGCTGCACGTACGCGGCGCGCCACGGCTCGGGGCCGATCGCGCGCAGGAACGTGTGCACGTGCGACGTGCCGGCGCCGACTTCCATGTCGATCGGCTGGAGCAGGGCGCAACCCTGCCTGTCCCAATAGGACTGGAGCGTCAGGATGATTTGCTGAAACGTAAGCATGAGAGGCCTTCGTGGCGCTGGGCGCTCTGCTTCGGGCGGCTGGCGCGAGCGAGGTTCGCGCCGGCCGCTCGCGCGGCGCGCGGCTTGGGTCTGTGCTAAAACGTGCAATTTTACCGGATCGGCGGGCAGGTGCGGCCGGAACGGGGTGGGGCAGCCCTCCATACGCGTTCGCGGGCGCGAAAATCGCGGGAAAACGTGCGGTAGCGCGGGGCGGTGCGCACGGCGCACGGCGCACGGCGGCAGGCCTCCGCGACGGATCGTGTGTCGGGCATTCGCTCGGGCGCGCATGCCGGCCGGGCGACGCGGCGAAGCCCTCGTCGCATTTTCGAGATGCCGGGCGATGTCGAGCCGGTAAGATGGAGCGCTTCCGGCGCCGCGAGGTGCGCCACGCTGTCACCGTGACGATCGATCATGTCTTCAGCCGCATCCAGTCCGAATGTTCCGCTCGTGCCGCCGCTCATCGCGATGCTGCGCCGGTCGCTCGACGCCGGCGGCGACGCCCGCGCGATCTGGCTCGAGGCCGCCCGCCTGCTGCATCCCGTGGACGACTGCGCCATCCCGCAACTGACGATGGCGCTCCTCGGCGCAGGGCGCACGGACGACGCAGTCGAACTTGCGGGCCTCTACGACGCACTCGCGCCGACGTCGCCCGCCGCCGCGTTCAATCACGGCTACGCGCTGCAGTATGCGGGGCGGCATGCGGATGCGATTTCGCCCTACCGGCGGGTATTGGCTGTCGCGCCCGCGTGGCCGTCGCTGAAGAACAACCTCGCGGTTGCCGTCCGAATGACGGGCGGCGATGCGGCGGAGGAGCTTGCGCTGCTCGAAGGGGCGGCGGCCGACGCGCCGTCGGCGCCCGATGCATGGATCAATCTCGTCATCGCGCGGCTGCGCGGCTGCGACCTGCCGGGCGCGCTCGACGCGTCGGCGAAGGCGCTCGCGCTCGCGCCCGACAGCCCGCTCGCGCTCAACAACGCGGCGATGGCGTACAAGGAGGCGCAGCGCTGGGACGACGCCGCACGCGTCGCGGCGCGCGCCAGCGAGCGCGATCCCGATAATGCGTCGCATCGCTTCAACCTCGCGCTGATTCATCTCGCGCGCGGCGACTATGCGGCCGGCTGGCCGGCGCACGAGGTGCGCTGGAGCGGCGCGCCCGAGCTGCGCGGCAAGCTGCCCGCGCTGCCCGGCCCGCGCTGGCGCGGCGAGCCGCTCGCGGGCAAGACGCTGCTCGTGTGGGGCGAGCAGGGAATGGGCGACTTGCTGCAGTTCGCCCGCTTCGTGCCGGCGCTCGCCGAGCGCGTGCATCGCGAAGGCGGGCGGCTCGAGTGGAATTCGTTTCCGCAGATGGGCGATCTGCTCGTGCGCAGCCTGGGCGCGCACGTCGACGGTTATCGTGCGGGCGGCGGCGTCGCCGAGCTGCAGCCGTTCGACTATGAGATTCCGCTGATGAGCGTGCCGTGGATGCTCGGGCTCGGCGACGCGCTGCTCGGCGACACCGTGCCGTATCTGCGCGCGGACGACGCGGCGCTCGGCGGGTGGCGCGAGCGCTTCGCCGCGTCGGCGCCGGTGGGCGCAGCGCCGCTGCGCGTGGGGCTCGCGTGGACGGGCAGCCTCACGCATCAGCGCAATCCGTTCCGGCGCGTCGGCCTCGACCGGTATGCCGCCGCGTTCGGCGGGGTCGGCGGCGTGACGTTTCATTCGCTGCAGCCGGGCGCGTCGGCGGATGTCGAGGCGGCGCGCGCGGCGGGCTTTCCGATCGTCGACGAGACCGCCGAGCTGCGCACGTTCGACGATACGGCGGCCTACGTCGGCGCGCTCGATCTGGTCGTGAGCGTCTGCACATCGGTTGCGCATCTGAGCGGCGCGCTCGGGCGGCCGACGTGGGTGCTGCTCGACGTCAATCCGCACTGGGTGTGGCAGCTCGAGCGGCGCGACAGTCCGTGGTATCCGAGCGCGACGCTGTATCGTCAGCGCGCGTTCGCGCGCTGGGAGCCGGTGATGGAGGAGGCGGCGCGCGATCTGCGCGAATGGGCGCAGCGCGCGCGCTGAGGCGGGAAAGCCGGCCGGCCATCTGCGCGGGCGGGCCGACGATGGCCGCGCGCCCGCGCCGACGGCGTCAGCCGCGCCGGCGAAGCCCCGGCCCGAACGCGAAGCCGAATGCGAGCAGCAGCAGCGACAGCGCGAGCACCGTCGCATTGCCGCTCGTCACGTACGGCGTGCGGCCGGCGGTGCCTTCGATCCGCACGTCCAGCGAGCCGATCGTGTACGGCTTCAGCTGGCCGAGCACGCGCCCCTGCGCGTCGATCGCGGCCGTCATCCCGGTGTTCGTCGCGCGCAGCATCGGCCGGCCCGTCTCGAGCGAGCGCATCCGCGCGATCTGCAGGTGCTGGTCGAGCGCGATCGTGTCGCCGAACCACGCGAGGTTCGTCACGTTGACGAGCACGCCGGGCGACACCGGATTGTCGCGGATCGTCGCCGCGATCTGTTCGCCGAAAATGTCTTCGTAGCAGATGTCCGCCATCACCGGCTGGTTGCGCACGATGAACGGCTGCTGGACCGGCGCGCCGCGCGCGAAATCGCCGAGCGGCATCTTCATCAGGTCGACGAACCAGCGAAAGCCCCACGGGATGAACTCGCCGAACGGCACCAGATGATGCTTGTCGTAGCGGTAGATGTCGCGCGAATGCGGCGTCACGCCGTACAGGCTGTTCGTGTAGTCGACGATCCGGCCGTCGGCCGTCACCGTGCCGCCGACCGCGCCGAACAGCACCGCCGTGTCGGTCGTGTCGCTGAAATTGCGCACCGCGCGTGCGAACGGCTCGGGCAACTCCTGGATCAGCACCGCGATCGCCGTCTCCGGCGTGACGATCAGATCAGCGGGCTTGTCGGTGATCATCTTCTGATACATCTCGATCGCGGCCTTGATGCCCGCTTCCTCGAACTTGATGTCCTGCTTCACGTTGCCTTGCAGCAGGCGCACGGTGAGCGGCGCGTTCGCGGGCACGGTCCACGGCACGAGCGCGAGCAGCGGGCCGATCGCGATGAACGCGACGGCCGCGAGCGCCGGCGCCGCGACGTGCGGCGCGCGGGACGACCGCGGCGCGGCGGCCGCTTTTGCGTCGGCATCGCTGTTTTCGCCGCGGTTGCCGTCGCCGCGCGCACGGGCGATCGCCTGCACGACGAGCGCCGCGACGAGCGCGAGCACCCAGCCGATCCCGTAGACGCCGACGATCGACGCATACCCGGCAAGCGGCCCGTCGACCTGCGCATAGCCGCTCGCGAGCCACGGGAAGCCGGTGAGCACGGTGCCGCGCAGGTATTCGCCGACGGCCCACGCGCTCGCGAATGCGAATGCGCCGTGCCAGGTCGGCGAGAACGGGCGCGGGTCGGCCGCGCGGCCGTTTTGCGCGTGTCCTGCGCAGAACGACCAGAGGCCCGCCGAGAACGCCGGATAGATCGACAGGTACAGGCAGAACAGCACGAGCGCGCCGCCCGCGAGCGGCGCGGCCATCTCGCCGTACACGTGCATGCTGATGTAAAGCCACCAGATGCCGGTGATGAAGTTGCCGAAGCCGAACGCGCCGCCCGTGGCCGCCGCGTGCTTCCAGCTCGTCGTGCGCGTGAGCTGCGCGAAGAGCCACGCGAATACGACGAGCTGCAGCCAGCCGCCGTGCGGCGTCGGCGCGAACGTCAGCGTGTTGGCCGCGCCCGCGAGGAGCGCGGCCGGATAGTGCCAGACGGGCAGCGCGCGGCCGCGCGCCGAAGAGGAGACGCTCGGTTGCGAGCGGGTCGAGATCGGTTCGGCCATGCGTTGCGTCGGGAGAGCGGGTTGGGGAAACGGGCGGGCGGCGCGTCAGTCTTCGCCGGCCGAGCTGCTGCGCCGGCCCGCGAGCGGCGCGCGGCGCACGAGCAGCACGTGGATCTGGCGAGCGTCGCCGCGCTGGATCTCGAACAGCAGGTCGCCCAGACGCACCTTCTCGCCGCGATGCGGGACGCGGCCGAAATGGTGCGTGATGAGGCCGCCGATCGTGTCGACTTCCTCGTCGGAGAAATCGGTGCCGAACGTTTCGTTGAACTGCTCGATCTCGGTCAGCGCGCGCACGCGGTAGCGGCCGTCCGGCGCGGCGATGATGTTGCCGGCTTCCTCGTCGAAATCGTATTCGTCCTCGATGTCGCCGACGATCTGCTCGAGCACGTCCTCGATCGTGATGAGGCCCGCGACGCCGCCGTATTCGTCGACGACGATCGCGAGGTGGTTGCGGTTCACGCGGAAGTCGTGCAGCAGCACGTTCAGCCGTTTCGATTCGGGGATGAAGACGGCGGGGCGCAGCATCCCGCGCACGTCGAATTCATCTTCCGCGTAGAAGCGCAGCAGGTCCTTGGCCAGCAGGACGCCGATCACGTTGTCGCGATTGTCTTCGTACACCGGGTAGCGCGAGTGCGCCTTCTCGAGCACGAACGGGATGAAATCCTCGGGCTTGTCGGCGATGTTGAGCGCGTCCATCTGGGCGCGGGGCACCATGATGTCGCGCGCGCACAGGTCGGACACCTGGAACACGCCTTCGATCATCGACAGCGAATCGGCGTCGATCAGGTTGCGTTCGTGCGCGTCCTGGAGGATTTCGAGGAGCTCGGCCCGCGAATCGGGCTCGGGCGAGATGAAGTCGGTCAGACGCTCGAGCAGCGAGCGTTTTTCATGCGGTTTGTCGGAGGATTTTCGACTGGGATACGAATCGTTCATGGTGGTGCGCCCCGCGAATCGGAGGCGCGCTGTCACGGAATTGGGAAGGATACACCAAGGTCATGGCGCGGCCGTGTCGACGGGCGTCCGCGCGAGCCGAAGCGGCTTTTCGCGCGATTCCGGCCAGACGGCGCGGCCTTGGGCGTGCCCTCATCGTAGCGCAGAAACAGGCGCGCGGGCAGCGGCGGAAAAAAAGCGGCGGATGGGACGAGATGCCGCGGCGTGCCGCGGAGCGCGTCGCCGGCGCGACGGGATGTGCGTCGGCGCGGCGATGCCCATGGTCGACGGGACGGGCGCAGGGTGGGCAACAGTGCTGCACGGCAGGAAGGGGCGTGGCCCGCCGCGGCAGGAAGCCGTGCGGCGAGGCAGGCTGCCAGGTCGGCCCGAAGGGACGCGGCGCGGCGAGACGAATTGCATGGCCGATCGCGCGGGAAGCCGGGCGGGACGTGAATTTCGCGAGGCAGGCGGGCGATGCGGGTTCGTGGAGCCGGTCGCCGGAACGTTGCGGGGAGATGTTTTGCGGCGAGACGTGGCGGGGAGACCGCGCGTGCGACCGGCATCGCCGGGGCATACGGCCGGGAGCCCGATTCGTAACGGCGCGCGATGCCGGCCCGTTTCGCGCGCCGATCCGGCGAGATGCCGGCAGCGATTTACCGGCAGCGAACTACCGGCAGAGAACTACCGGCAGCGCGCGAGCAGCGCCTCGAGCGCCCGGTCGGGCATTCCGCTATCGCGCAGCGCATCGACGGTGCGGCTCACGTAGTCGAGCGTCGTGCCGTAGCGGCCGCTCGCACAGTCGAACACGGCCTTCACGACGTCGTCGGTCAGCTTGCCGGTGTAGGTCGGGACGTCCCGCCGCATCACGAACGCGAGCGCGCTGACCCGCTCGCCGCCCGCGAGCGCGCACGGCAGCCACGCGGGACGGTACGAGCCCATCGCCATCTCGCGCCGCCACAGCGCTTCGAGGTGCGGCATCGCGGTGCGGCCGGCGAGCCGGAACGCGAGCCCCGTGCACGAGCCGCCGCGGTCGAGCGCGAGCACGAGCCCCGGCTGCTCGGGCGTGCCGCGGTTCACGCGCGACCACAAGTAGAGCCCGCGGTGGTAGCCGTGAACCTTTCCGCGCAACGCCTCGACGGCCGGCATGCCTGGGTTCCAGATCAGCGAGCCATAGCCGAACAGCCACAGATCGCTCGTGCGATCCCAGCCGGCGAGCGTCGCGCCGAGCGACGCCGCGAGTTCGTCGTCGCTCAGGTAGCGCGCTTCGCCGAGCGATGGAGGGTAGGGGCGGCGGGTGGGAGCGGGTGCGAGGCGGCTCACGGCGGGCGGGGCGGCGCGAATCAGCGGTACGGATTCGGAAAGCCGAGCTTCGCGAGGATGTCGATTTCGAGCGCTTCCATCTCGGCCGCGTCTTCCTCGCCGCGCTCGTGGTCGTAGCCCTGCGCATGCAGCGCGCCGTGCACGAGCAGGTGCGCGTAATGCGCGACGAGCGTCTTGCCCTGCTCGCGCGCTTCCTTTTCGACGATCGGGCAGCACAGCACGAGGTCCGCGACCGTGACGCCGTCCGGCTCCTCGCCGTACGCGAAGGTCAGCACGTTGGTCGCGTAGTCCTTGTGCCGATAGCTGTCGTTGAGCGCGCGCCCTTCGTCCGCGCCGACGAAGCGCACGGTGAACTGCGCATCGGAAAAGATCGCGGGCTCGAGCCATTCGGCGATCACCTTGCGCTTCGGCAGCGACTTGCGCTGCGCGTCGCCGACCTCGTCGCCGTACTGGACCGCGAGGTCGAGTTCGGGCTCGCGCGCCTGTGCTTCGCCGTCGGCTTCGTCGTGCGCGAAGTCCGGGTTCTCGTCGGCGTTGACCTCGACGGTCACGCTGTCGTAGTGCTCGGGGCGCAGCGCGATCGTCGCGCGCAGCGACGGATCCGTGTGCTGCGCGACGATCGCGACCGCCGCGTCGCCCGAACTGCCGGACAGGTCGAACATCAGGCTGCGGCCGTCGGCGAAGTCGACGCGCAGCGCCTGCGCATCGACTGTCTTGACTTTGCCATTCGCGTCGAGCAGCGACAGGCGAGGGAACGCGGGTTGCGCCGCGTCGGCGCGTACGGATTTTGAGGAACGGGACGATTTCATGACGCTTGCGTCGGTTTGAACGCGGTTGAGGATACACCAAACGGACGGGCGTCCGGAGCGCCGTTAGGCAGGATCGCCGGAAGTGGGGAATGCGCCGGCGCGCGGCGGTCGGGCGACTCGAAGGGCGGCGTGCGGCCGGCGTTCGGCGACGGGTGAGGGCCTGAAAACGGTCGGCTGTTCGGTCGGCGTTTCGCCGATGCAAGGTGCGCGCGGAATCGGGCGATCGTCGCACGGGTGCCGCACCAGCCGGTACGCGAACGGCGCTCGATCGTCGCCGGATCGGCCGGCAGGTGTCGCGAGGTTGGGATTTCGATCGACATGCGCGCGGCCGAGCGCCGCTGCGGTCTATGCTGCCGAGCGAACGAGCGAACGAGCGAACGAGCGAACGAGCGAACGAGCGAACGAGCGAACGAGCGAACGAGCGAACGAGCGAACGAGCGAACGAGCGAGCGACGCAAAGCGAACGCTGCCTGGACAGACTGCGTGTGCCGCTCGTCACCCGACGCGGGCGATCGCGCAAGCGGCCGCCGATCGAACCGATTCCACCGAGCCCGTTCGCCCCCGCTTACTCGTCCTGGTGCTGCGCGTGGAACTCGTCGTAGGCCTCGACGATTCGCGCGACGAGCGGATGCCGGACGACGTCCGCGCTCGTGAAGCGCGTGAGCGCGATGCCGCGCACGCCGGAGAGCACCTGCTGCGCTTCGACGAGCCCGCTCTTGTGCCCGCGCGGCAGGTCGACCTGGCTCGTGTCGCCCGTGACGACCGCCTTCGAGCCGAAGCCGATCCGCGTGAGGAACATCTTCATCTGCTCGGGCGTCGTGTTCTGCGCCTCGTCGAGGATGATGAATGCGTGGTTCAGCGTGCGGCCGCGCATGTACGCGAGCGGCGCGATCTCGATCATCTGCCGCTCGAACATCTTCGCGGTCTTGTCGAAGCCGAGCAGATCGTAGAGCGCGTCGTAGAGCGGCCGCAGGTACGGATCGACCTTCTGCGCGAGGTCGCCCGGCAAAAAGCCGAGCCGTTCGCCCGCCTCGACGGCCGGACGCGTCAACACGATGCGCTTGACCTGGTCGCGCTCGAGCGCGTCGACCGCGCACGCCACCGCGAGATAGGTCTTGCCGGTGCCCGCCGGCCCGACGCCGAGCGTGACGTCGTGCGACAGGATCTGCTTCAGGTATTCGCGCTGCGCGGGCGTGCGGCCGCGCAGGTCCGCGCGGCGCGTGTAGAGCTTCGGCGCTGTCTCGTCGACGTACGGTTCTTCGTCGATGCGCACGACGGGCTCGTCGAACGGATGATCCGGATCGCCGCGAAAGCGCACGTCGACTTCGGGCTCGCCTTCGCCATTGCCGTTGCGGCGCGGGTTGCCCGGGTGGCGCGCCTCGACGAGCGCGAGCTGGATGTCGTCGACCGACAGCGGATCGCGTGCGCGGTTGTAGAAATCTTCGAGCGCAGCGAGCGCGGTTTTCGCGGCGCGGCCGCGGATCGCGATCCGGTGGCCGCGCCGTGACAGCGTCACGTCGAGCGCCTGTTCGATCTGCCGCAGATTTTCGTCGAGCGGGCCGCAGAGGTTCGCGAGGCGTGCGTTGTCGTCGCGCGGCGCGGTGAATTCCAGTGCTTGAGCGGTCTTCAAAGTGGCGTCGGGTTCCTGTTGGGCGTTCAGTGCGTGGCGGCGCTCGCGTCGTCGCGCGCGAGCACGAGCTCGCCGCGCAGCGAGTGCGGATACGCGTGATTGATCTTCACGTCGATCATCTGGCCGATCAGGCGCGGGTGCGACGCGAGCGGTGCCGGGAAGTTCACGACCCGATTGTTCTCGGTGCGGCCCGCGAGTTCGTTCGGGTCCTTGCGCGACGGCCCTTCGACCAGAATGCGCTCGACCCGGCCGACCATCGACTGGCTGATGCGTACGACGTTCTCCTCGATCGTCGCCTGCAGATGTTGCAGGCGTTTGAGCTTGAGCTCGCGCGGCGTGTCGTCGGCGAGGTTCGCGGCCGGCGTGCCGGGACGCGGGCTGTAGATGAACGAGAAGCTCGTGTCGTAGCTCATCTCGCGGACGAGCGCCATCGTCTTGTCGAAGTCGGCCTCGGTCTCGCCGGGGAAGCCGACGATGATGTCCGTCGACAGCGACAGGTTCGGGCGGATCGCGCGCAGCTTGCGGATCACCGACTTGTACTCGAGCACCGTGTAGCCGCGCTTCATCGCCATCAGGATGCGGTCGGAGCCGTGCTGGACGGGCAGGTGCAGGTGGTCGACGAGCTTCGGCACTTTCGCGTAGGCATCGAGCAGGCGCTGCGTGAATTCCTTCGGATGCGACGTCGTATAGCGAATCCGCTCGATGCCGGGAATGTCGGCGACGTATTCGATCAGCGTCGCGAAATCGGCGATGTCGTGCGCCCCGAAGGAAGCCCCCTTGGGGGGCGAGCCGGCCGTCAGCGCGCCGCGGTATGCGTTCACGTTCTGGCCGAGCAGCGTCACTTCGCGCACGCCCTGGTCGGCGAGGCCGGCGATTTCGGTCAGCACGTCGTCGAGCGGACGCGAGACTTCGTCGCCGCGCGTGTACGGCACGACGCAATAGCTGCAGTACTTGCTGCAGCCTTCCATGATCGACACGAACGCGCTTGGGCCTTCGACGCGCGCGGGCGGCAGGTGATCGAACTTCTCGATTTCGGGGAACGTGATGTCGACCTGCGCGCGCCCGCTCGCGCGGCGCGCGTCGATCATCTGCGGCAGGCGGTGCAGCGTCTGCGGGCCGAACACGAGGTCGACGTACGGCGCGCGCGCGACGATCGACGCGCCTTCCTGGCTCGCGACGCAGCCGCCGACGCCGATCAGCAGATCCGGCTTCGCCTCCTTCAGCTCGCGCACGCGGCCGAGATCGGAGAACACCTTCTCCTGCGCTTTCTCGCGCACCGAGCAGGTGTTGAACAGGATGATGTCCGCGTCTTCGGGGGAGTCGGTCTTTTCGAGGCCTTCGGACGCATTGAGCACGTCGACCATCTTGTCGGAGTCGTACTCGTTCATCTGGCAGCCGAAGGTCTTTACGTAAACTTTCTTGGTCATGAGGATTCGCCGTTCGCAGTGGTTGACCTGGGGGCGTCGTTCAAAGTGGATCGGGGGACGGATCGGCGCGCCGCCAGCCGTGCGAAAGCGCGGGCCGCGTACGGAAAGATGCCGCCGGGAAAGCTTTTTATTATAGCTTTTCGGGCTCCGCGGGGCGGGCGGCGGCGCGTCGCGCGGCGAGGACGGCGCTCGCTGGGTCGCGCCGAGGGCGGCGACCGGTCGGCGGCGTGTTTGCGCGACCGAGGGGATGTTCACGGCGGCGCGCGGTTCTCGTGCTGGAAGCACGGAAGCACGGAAGCAGGAAAGCGAATCCATGATCGAAGAGGCGCGAAGCCGAACGCCCCCGCGTCACCGGCACGCGTTCAGCAGATCCTCGAGCGCCACCTCCTCCTTCGCGAAGCGCTCGACGAGGAAATCGAGCAGCACCCGCACGCGCGGCGCCATGTAGCGCTTGCCGTGATAGATCGCGTGCAGCGGCGCGTCGTGATGCCGCCACTCGGGCAGCAGCACTTTCAGCCGGCCCGCGCGGACGTCGGCGGCGATGTCCCAGATCGATTTCAGCGCGATTCCGTAGCCGCGGATCGTCCATTCGCGCGTCAGGCCGCCGTCGTTCGTTTCGTGCGCATTCGCGAGCGGCACCGTGTAGGTTTGCGTGTCGTCGCCACGCGTGAAGCGCCAGACGTTGATCGGCCCGGATGCGACCGTAATCACGTTGCACGGAAAGCGGGCCAGATCGAGCGGGTCCTTCGGCGTGCCGTGCTTGCCGACGAACGCGGGCGATGCGCACAGCACGCGTCGGTTCGCCGCGAGCCGCCGCGCGATCAGCGCGCCGTCGGGCGGCGCGGCGAAGCGGATCGCGAGATCGATCTCGTCCTGCCACAGGTTCGACGACGAATCCGACGCCGTCACCGCGAACGTCACGTCCGGGTAGCGCACATTGAATTCGTCGAGCCAGTCGAGCAACTGGTTGCGCCCGAAATCCGACGTCGACGACAGCCGCACCTTGCCGCTCACGACGTTGCGGCCTTCGTGCAGCATCGCGTCGGCATCGTCGAGCGCCTGCAGCGCCTGCCGGCAGCAGTTCAGGTACAGGCGGCCCTCGTCGGTGAGCCGCAGCCGCCGCGTCGAGCGCTCGAAGAGGCGCGTCGACACCTTCGCCTCCAGCTTCGCGAGCCGCGCGCTCGCGGCGGCGGGCGTCAGGTTCAGCTTGCGCCCGGCGGCCGACAGGCTGCCGAGCTCCGCCGCCTCGACGAACAGGCGGATATCGCCCAATCGATCCATGCGATTTTCACAAAATTTTTGAAAATGGTTCAAATGCTACGCCAATTATCAAAAATCTCGTGATTCGGGACAATGCGCGCTCATCAGGTCTTTTGATGCGGTGCGGCATGAGCCGCGCCGCGTCCCACACCCGGAGCGTCTCATGCCCCTACCGTTACTCGCGCTCGCGATCAGCGCGTTCGCCATCGGCACCACCGAATTCGTCATCATGGGCCTGTTGCCCGAGGTCGCGCGCGACCTCGCGGTCACGCTGCCGTGCGCGGGCCTCCTCGTGAGCGGCTATGCGCTCGGCGTCGCGGCGGGCGCGCCGCTCCTCGCCGTGCTCACGAGCAAGATGCCGCGCAAGGCGGCGCTGCAACTGCTGATGTCGATCTTCATCGCCGGCAACGTGCTGTGCGCGGTCGCGCAAGGCTACGGGATGCTGATGATCGCGCGCGTCGTCACGTCGTTCGCGCACGGCTCGTTCTTCGGCATCGGCGCGGTCGTCGCCGCGTCGCTCGTCCCCGTCGACAAACGCGCGAGCGCGATCGCGCTGATGTTCACCGGGCTCACGCTCGCGAACGTGCTCGGCGTGCCGTTCGGCACGTTCGTCGGCCAGATGTTCGGCTGGCGCGCGACGTTCTGGATCGTCGCGGCGCTCGGCGTCGCGTCGTTCGCCGGCATCGCGGCGCTCGTGCCGAAGCAGCGCGACGCGGCGGGCGCCGCGCTCGGCCGCGAGCTGCACGTGCTGAACGAGCCGCAGGTTTGGCTCGCGCTCGCGATGACGGTGCTCGGCTTCGGCGGCGTGTTCGTCGTATTCACCTACATCGCGCCGATCCTCGAGGACGTGACGGGCTTCTCGCCGCATTCCGTGTCGCTCGTCCTCGTGCTGTTCGGCGCCGGACTCACGGTCGGCAACGCGATCGGCGGCAAGCTCGCGGACCGCGCGCTGATGCCGTCGCTGATCGCGATCCTCGTCGCGCTGATCGTCGTGATGGCGGTGTTCGCGAAGACGAGCCATCTGCCCGTCGCGGCCGCCGTCACGGTGTTTGTCTGGGGGATCGCCGCGTTTGCGACGGTGCCGCCGCTGCAGGCGCGCGTCGTCGAGAAGGCCGCGCATGCGCCGAATCTCGCGTCGACGCTCAATATCGGCGCGTTCAATCTCGGTAACGCGGGCGGCGCGTGGCTCGGCGGCGTCGCGCTGTCGCACGGGATGCCGCTCGACGCGCTGCCGTGGCTCGCGGCCGTCGTCACGCTCGCGGCGCTCGCGGTCACGATGCTCGCCGCGCGGCTTGATACGCGCGTCTCATCGGGTGCGGCTGCAACGGCGCAATGACGCATCGCAAAACGCTGTCCTCTGCGATCCTGATAACAGTGTGAAGATAACTTTGTTTGACGGGCCCCGAGCGGATGTTAGTCTTGCCTCATCTGAAACCGCTGGGCTCGCTGCAGCCCTGGAGGCAACGTCATGCATTCTCCGTTGGCGCTCGTGCGCGATGTGTCTTCACTGGATGCCGCTTCCGCGGCCGACGCCGACGCGTCGCACGAGTCGTTCGATGGGCTCGAGCGGCTCGTCGGCGTGAACCTCGCGCGCTTGCGCGCGGAACGTCAGTTGTCGCTCGACGCGCTCGCGCGGCTTTCCGGCGTGTCGCGCGCGATGCTCGCGCAAATCGAATCGGCGCGCAGCGTGCCGTCGATCAAGGTGCTCTGCAAGGTCGCGGCCGCGCTGAAGGTGTCGGTCGCCGCGTTCCTGCGTCGGCATGCGGTCAACGGCTTCGAGCATCTGTGCGCCGAGCGCGCCGTGCGCGTCGTCAGTTCGAACGGGCGCTTCTCCGCGCGCGCGCTCTATCCGGAAGGCGAGCCGGCCGTCGCCGAATTCCACGAGCTGCGGATCGCGCCGCTGCACACCGAGCCCGGCTCGCCGCGCGCGCCCGGCACGAGCGTGAATCTTGTCGTCAGCGAAGGCACGCTCGAAGTCAGCATCCACGATCGCCGGCAACTGCTCGCCACGGGCGACGCGATCGTGTTCGACGCCGACCAGCCGTACACGCTGCGCAATCCCGGCGACACCGAGGCGCGCGCGTTCCGCGTGACGGTGAACGCCGAAGTGCCGCCGCGCTGGCACGTGCCGGCGTGACGCCGGCTGCGGCGCGCCTTTGCGCGTCGCGCGGTTTAGACGGCTTCGTCGGTAGGGTCTTGGCGGGTTCTCGCTGCGGCGGGCCCGCAGGTGTTGTATGCTTCACCCGCCGGTTCGTCCGGCAATCAGTGCGTCTTCAGGGCGGGGCGGAAATCCCCACCGGCGGTAGGTCGGCATGTTGCCGGCAAGCCCGCGAGCGCCCGCGCGATGCGCGGGGTCAGCAGATCTGGTCCGATGCCAGAGCCGACGGTCATAGTCCGGATGAAAGAAGATGTGCAGATGGTCATGTGCGCAGGTCTTGTCCGCTGCGCGCGCGGTGTCGTCCGCGCGGCGCGGAAGCGGTGTCGCGCTGTCTGTTTGCTAAGCCCTGAAACGTTTTTCGCCCAATTCTTTCCGCGAGGAGCGTTTCATATCATGTCGTTTCCGTTGCCTTCGAAGTCGGCGCCCGCCGACGCTTTCTCCGATCTCCCGTTGCTCGCTGCCGAACCGGTGCCGCCGCGCATCGCCGCTGCGCTCGCCGCGCTGCGCGAAGGGCGCGCGGTCGTGCTGCAGGACGACCACGACCGCGAGAACGAAGCCGATCTGATCGTCGCCGCCGAGCGGCTCACCGACGAGACGATGGCGCTCTTGATCCGCGAGTGCAGCGGCATCGTGTGCCTGTGCCTGACGGACGAGAGGGTGCGCGCGCTCGAGCTGCCGCCGATGGCCCAATTGAACGAGAGCAAGAACGGCACCGCGTTCACGGTGTCGATCGAGGCGCGCGTCGGCGTGTCGACGGGCGTGTCGGCCGCCGATCGCGTGACGACGATTCGCGCGGCGATCGCCGACGACGCGAGGCCGCACGACATCGTGCGCCCCGGCCATGTGTTCCCGCTGCGCGCGGCGCCGGGCGGCGTGCTCGCGCGGCGCGGCCATACCGAAGGCACCGTCGATCTCGCGATCCTCGCCGGGCTGAAGCCGGCCGGCGTGCTGTGCGAACTGATGAATCCGGACGGCACGATGACGCGCGGCGCGGACGTCGAGCGCTTCGCCGCGCAGCACGGGCTGCCGATGCTGACGATCGCCGAGCTCGTCGCGTTCCGCGAACGGCTCGCGGCGGCGCGCGAGCGCGAGCGCGAACGCGACGCGTGCTGCGAGGACGCCGCCTGATCGATTCCGTCCGATTCTGTCGGGAGGGTCGCATCCGGCGCGCAAGCCGCGCCGGATGCGAAGCGATATCGCGCGGCTACGACTGCACGTCGCCGAATTCGCCGCGCCTGCCCGCCTCGACGAGCGCGGGCAGCGCGTCCATCAAGCGCATGATCCGCGTGATGCCCATGTTGCGCAGCGCGTCTTCATAGCCGCCGGGGATGTGGCTCGCGCCGACGAACGCGATCGTCTTCATGCCGGCCGCGCGCGCCGCGTTCAGCCCTGACACGCTGTCCTCGACGACGATGCAGCGCGCCGGCTCGACGCCGAGCGTCTTTGCCGCGTGCAGGTACACGTCCGGATAGGGCTTTGGCCGCGCAACCTGCTCGGCGCTGAACACGCGCTCGCCGAACACGTCGGTGAGCGCCGCGCGCTTGAGCGAGCTGCGCACGCGCTCGAGCCGGCTGTTCGACACGACGGCCGCGGGCAGCGCGATCTTCGTCAGCGCGTCGCGCACGCCCGCGATCGGCGCGAGCCATTGCGCGAGGCCGATCTCGATGTTGTGGTCGATCGTCTCGAGGAAATCCGCCGGCATCGCGATGCCGTGACGCGTTTCGAGGCCGGCGAGAAAGCGCGACGTTTGCTGGCCGAACGCGGCTTTCGCGTCGGCCGTGAAATCGATCGTGGGGAACGCCGCCGACAGCGTGTCGAACAGCACGCGATCGGCGATCACTTCGCTGTCGACGAGCACGCCGTCGCAGTCGCAAATGAGGTGGTCGAGCATAGAAACAACGAAAAATGGGATGAGGCGACGAAGCGCCATGATACGTGCTTTGCCGCCGGCGGGCGCGCTTTGTCGGCGCCGGCGCACGATGCGGCGCGGCGCGCTGGCGGGCGGCGCTCGTTCGCTCGCGCCGACGCGGGTGCACAAGGGTGGCGGCGTGATGGCGAAGCCGCGAGGATGTCCGCGGCTACACGGGCGTGTCGCTCGCGAGCGACAGGAGGTGAGGCGCAAAACGAAAAACCCCCTCGCTCGGCGAGGCGCGAGGGGGCTTGCGACCGCAGTCGACGCGCGGCCTGGATGCGAACTCGGCGCGTCGCCGCGTCGCGGTCAGTGCGTCGTATGCAGATACAGATACAGGTTTGCCGCGAGCACGCCGCCGACGAGCGGCCCGAGCACCGGCACCCATGCATAGCGCCAGTCGCTGTCGCGCTTGCCCGGAATCGGCAGGAGCGCGTGCATGATGCGCGGCGACAGGTCGCGTGCGGGGCTCATCGCGTAGCCCGTCGGGCCGCCGAGCGAGATGCCGATGCCGAGCACGAGAAGGCCGACGGGCAGCGCGTCGAGCGCGCCGAGGCCGACTTGCGGCGACGCGAGGTACAGCACGCCGAGGATCAGCACGAACGTGCAGATCGCTTCCGTCAGCACGTTGTGCGTGACGCTGCGGATCGCGGGCGCCGTGCAGAACGCGGCGAGCTTCAGATCGGGATCGGCTTCCTTGGCGAAGTGCTGGCGATACGCGAGCCACACGAGGAACGCGCCCGCCATGCCGCCCAGCATCTGCGACGCGATGTAGCCGCCCACCTTCGCCCACGCGAACTTGCCCGCGAGCGCGAGGCTGATCGTGACGATCGGATTCAGGTGCGCGCCGGAGAACGACGCGGTCACGTAGACCGCGACGAATACCGCCATCGCCCAGCCCATCACGATGACGATGAGGTCGGCGCCCTTACCCTTGGTTTTCGCGAGCAGCACGTTCGCAACAGCGCCGTTGCCGAGCAGCACGAGGAGAGCCGTGCCGATGAACTCCGCGATATATGGTGACATGATGTCGTCTCTCTACCGGTATGGCGGGCTCGCGGCTTGCGTCGCGCGGCCCGCCTGATTGTTGTGAATGTATGTATTGATTGGAGTTTGCTGCGGATGCCGAACGAACCGGCTCAGTGCGTGTCGTCCGCCCACGACTTCGCCGCGCGCACCGCGCGCTGCCAGCCGGCGAGGCACGCGGTGACCTGCTCGCTCTGCATCGACGGCGCGAAGCGGCGCTCGAGCTGCCATTGGCTGTGCAACTCGTCGACGTTCTCCCAATAGCCGATCGCGAGGCCCGCGAGATACGCGGCGCCGAGCGCGGTCGTCTCGGTGACGCGCGGACGCACTGTGTCCACGCCGAGCAGATCGGCCTGGAACTGCATCAGCAGGTTGTTCGCGCTCGCGCCGCCGTCGACGCGCAGCTCGCCGATCCGGATGCCCGAGTCGGCTTCCATCGCCTTCAGCACGTCGAGCGATTGATACGCGATCGAGTCGAGCGCCGCGCGCGCGAGGTGCGCGGACGTCGTGCCGCGCGTGACGCCGAAGAGCGACCCGCGGGCGCGCGCGTTCCAGTGCGGCGCGCCCAGGCCGGCGAACGCGGGCACGAGATAGACGCCGTCCGTGTGCGGCACGCCGCCTGCGAGCGTTTCGATCTCCGATGCGCTCTTGATGATCCCGAGCCCGTCGCGCAGCCATTGCACGACCGCGCCCGCGATGAAGATGCTGCCTTCGAGCGCGTAGTTGACCTTGCCGTCGACCTGCCACGCAATCGTCGTGACGAGGTTGTTCTGCGATTCGATCGGCTTCTCGCCGGTGTTCATCATCAGGAAGCAGCCGGTGCCGTAGGTGTTCTTCACCATGCCGGACGTCGTGCACATCTGGCCGAAGAGGGCGGCCTGCTGGTCGCCCGCGATGCCGGCAAGCGGGATCTTCGACGCGAACACCGTGGTTTTCGTCGGCCCGTAGATCTCGGATGACGCGCGCACTTCCGGCAGCATGCTGCGCGGGATTTCGAGCGCGTCAAGGAGCTCGTCGTCCCAGTCGAGCGTATGGATGTTGAAGAGCATCGTGCGCGACGCGTTCGTCACGTCGGTCACGTGCAGTTCGTGCTTCGTGAAGTTCCAGACGAGCCAGCTGTCGACCGTGCCGAACGCGAGCTTGCCCTGGCGCGCCTTCTCGCGCGCGCCCTCGACGTTGTCGAGAATCCAGCGGATCTTGGTGGCCGAGAAGTACGAGTCGATTGGCAGGCCGGTCTTCGCGCGGACTTTTTCGCTCAGGCCCTGCGCTTTCAGCTGGTCGCAGAAATCGGCGGTGCGGCGATCCTGCCAGACGATCGCGTTGTAGATCGGGTGGCCCGTTTCGCGATCCCAGACGATCGTCGTCTCGCGCTGGTTCGTGATGCCGATCGCGGCGATCGCCGTGCCGTTCAGGCCCACGCGCGTGACGGCTTCCGCCGCGACGCCCGCTTGCGTCGACCAGATCTCCTGAGGGTCGTGCTCGACCCAGCCCGGCTGCGGATAAATCTGCTCGAATTCCTTTTGCGCGATCGACACGATATTGCCTTGTCGATCGAACAGCATGGCGCGGGAGCTGGTCGTGCCCTGGTCGAGCGCGAGGATGTACTGATCCTGCATTTGTCTCATCTCCATCCGTACGTAGCGTACGTAGTTGTGATTGGCGCCGCGGGCGCGGCGCGTTCCCGGTGTTTCCTGTCGTCGTTCGTTGCTGCCGGCGTCGATGCGCGTCGATCAACGCGCGGCGCTCGCCGTTTCGCGCGCGGCGCCGAACCAGGCGTCGAGCGCGGCCGTCACGGTGTCGAGCGTGCCCGGCGCGACATGCAGGCCGAGCTTCGAACGCCGCCACAGCACGTCGTCCGCGCAGGTCGCCCATTCGGCGTCGCGCAGATAACGCAATTCCGCTTCATGAAGGCCGGGCGCGAGTTCGGCGCCGAGCTCGGCGAGCGACTTCGCGCGGCCGATCACGCGCTCGGCGCGCGTGCCGTACGCGCGCGCATAGCGGCGCGCGAGCGCGGCGGGCAGCCACGGATGGCGTTTCGCGAAGGCTTCGGCGAACGGCGCGAAGCGCGCGTCGGCGATGTCGCCGCCCGGTAGCGGCACGCCCGCCGTCCATGCGCCGCGCGACGTGCCGAGGGTGCTGCCCAGCATGTCGGTCGCCTCTTCGGCGAGCTTGCGGAACGTCGTGATCTTGCCGCCGAACACCGACAGGAGCGGCGCGGTCGCGCCGTCGTCCATCTCGAGGCGATAGTCGCGCGTGACGGCGGACGGGTTGTCCGCGTTCTCGTCTTCGAGGAGCGGGCGCACGCCGGAATAGGTCCAGCACACGTCGGCGGGCGAGATCTTACGCTTGAAATAGTGATTGATCGACTCGCACAGATAGCGCGTTTCGTCGCGGTCAATGGCGACGCGCGACGGATCGTCGTGATATTCGACGTCGGTCGTGCCGATCAGCGTGAAGTCGCGCTCGTACGGAATCGCGAAGATGATCCGCTTGTCCGGATTCTGGAAGATGTACGCGTGGTCGTGATCGAACAGGCGCCGCGTGACGATGTGGCTGCCCTTTACGAGGCGCACGCTGTGCTGCGCGCCGCGGCCGAGCGCGCCGTGCAGCACTTCGCCGACCCACGGGCCCGCCGCGTTCGCGATCGCGCGGGCGCGCACGTCGAGCGTCGAGCCGTCGGCGCGCCGAAGCTGCGCGCGCCATTCGCCGTCGCGGCGCTCGGCCGACACGAGCTTCGTGCGGGTGAGGATGCGCGCGCCGCGTTCCTGCGCGTCGAGCGCGTTCAGCACGACGAGCCGCGCGTCGTCGACCCAGCCGTCCGAATAGACGAAGCCGCGCTTGATCGAATCGATGAGCGGCGCGCCCGCCGGGTGGCGGCGCATGTCGATGCCGCGCGAGCCCGGCAGCAGTTCGCGCTTCGCGAGATGGTCGTACAGGAAGAGGCCGATGCGGATGAGCCACACGGGGCGCAGGTTCGGCATGTGCGGCATCACGAAGCGCAGCGGCCAAATGATGTGCGGCGCCGCGCGCAAGAGCGTCTCGCGTTCCTGCAGCGCCTTGCGCACGAGCCCGAACTCCTTGTACTCGAGGTAGCGCAGACCGCCGTGAATCAGCTTCGTGCTCGAGGAGGAGGTGTGCGACGCGAGGTCGTCCTGTTCGCACAGGAGCACCGACAGGCCGCGGCCGGCCGCGTCGCGCGCGATGCCCGCGCCATTGATCCCGCCGCCGACGACGAGCAGATCGTAACGATTCTGTTGAGTCACCCGCTGATCCTATCGTCCATATAACAGAAAATGAGCGAACCAAAAATGTTCGCATTCGAAATTTAACGAACATAATCGAAAAAGTAAAGTTCGCTTTTGGGGGCGGGTGGCGCAGCGCACGATCCCGGACGATACTGGCGGAGGACCAACGAGCGAGGTGATACACATGCGTACGATGATCGCGGCCGGCGCGTTCGCGCTGCTGGCCGGCTGTGCGGGCGTGCCGTCCGAATTCGGCGGCTGGGGCGGACCATCGTTTGCCGAGCTGCAGCGGACCTGTGGCGAGGTGCGCGATTACGGCGGCGACGCGCAGTCCGTCTATTCGGCGATGTTCGATGCGTGGGTCGCGAAGCGCCACGGCAAGCTGACGGATGCGCGTTTTTGTGCGTTCGAAAACGAACTTGCGCAGCGCCACGCCGCGCTGGGGACGAGCGCCGACCCGGCCGGGCGGGGCCGCTGGGCGAGCTATCTCAACGACGCGCGCGCGCAGGCGATCAGCTGGCGGGCAGCCGCCGATCCGTCGCTGCGCGGCGGTTGAGAGGCGGGAAAGGGACGGGGCCGGAGGGGCGCGGCCTGGCACTGGCTGCGCCCCTCCGGCCGGTACATCACGAATATCGGAGCTTGATCGATCGCAATGCCGCGTCGCCGATTTCGGTGACGCAGTATTTCTTGCCGGAGCCGAGCGCCTCCAGCTTCACGAGCTGTCGCTCGAGCAACGCGTCGAGTTCGTCGCGGTCCATGTCGGCTTGGTCGGGAGCATCCTTCACAAGCAACAGCGTGGCGAATTCATGCGGACTTAGCATCGTTCTCTCCATGACAACCGTACTGTCCCGGGTGCAAGTGTCCGGTCGAGTGACCCAGCAAGGGAAGGCGTGGGGGGAAAAGCCGCTGTCCCGGCCCTGGCGTTATTGGCGCCGCCCCGGTTGCGCAAAGCGCGCGCAACCGCGCCGGGGATTTGCAGTGTAGTCAAGCGAGCCGGCATCTACAAATCGCACCCTGATAATTTTCTGATTGACATCAAGAAATTCGTCGGGCGGTTTTGCCGGTGCGGCAATTCCTTGATTTCACTTGAAGTCTTGGGTGCGGTGCAGCAGCGCGGCTCGTCGCTCGGGCGGCCGTCCGGTCAGTCGGCGACGTAGACCTGCGTGCCTGCCTGCGCGATCGTCTCGGCCATCTCGTCGGGCAGCGGCTTGTCGGTGAAGAGCGCGTGGATCTGGCTCAGATGCCCCTGCCGCACGAGCGCCGGTCGGCCGAACTTCGAATGGTCGGTGACGAGATAGACGGTGCGCGCGTGCTGGATGATCGCCTCGGCGACGCGCACCTCGCGCGTGTCGAAGTCGCGCAGCGTGCCGTCGCTTTCGATCGACGACGTGCCGATGATCGCGTAATCGACCTTGAACTGACGGATGAAGTCGATCGCGAGCTCGCCGACGATGCCCTTGTCCCACGGTCGCACGATGCCGCCCGTGATCAGTACCTCGCACTCCGGATAGCCGCTCATCATGCTCGCGACGTTCAGGTTGTTCGTGATCACGTGCAGGCCGCGATGCCGGTTCAGCGCGCGCGCGACTTCCTCGGTCGTCGTGCCGAGGTTGATGAAGAGCGAAGCCTGATCCGGGATGTGCGACGCGGCGAGCGCCGCGATCTTGCGCTTCTCGTCGTGGAACATCCGCTGGCGCGCGGTGTACGACACGTTCTCCGAGCTCGTCGGCAGGCTCGCGCCGCCGTGGTAGCGGCGCAGCAGGTTCAGGTCGGCGAGCCAGTTGACGTCGCGGCGGATCGTCTGCGGCGTCACGTCGAAATGGGCGGCGAGATCGTCGACTGTGACAAAGCCGTCGCGCTGCACCCATTCGAGCAATTCCTGCTGACGTGCGTTCAGGGTGAGGCGGGGGTCTCGTGTCATGTTCGCGGGTTTCGATTCGGCTCGATGGGGCGGGGAACTGGGGACGGCAATCCGCATTGTAAGGGCTGTTCGGGCCGATTCGTCCGGCGCGCGGCGTCCACGCCCGCGCACGGACGCCGTACTCGGTTTAGACTCGATTCATGTTGCCGGTGCATCAATTCATGTGACAAATGAATTTGCCGGGGCGGCCCATTCGCGTTGGAATGTCTGTTTCGAATCTGTTTACAGTTGACCTGCGATGAATCTTCACTCGAACATGCCCGGTGCGACCTTCTCGTGGCGCAACCCGTATCCGACGACGCGCGTGCCGGTATTCGCGCGCAATGTCGTGTCGACGTCGCATCCGCTCGCCGCGCAGGCGGGGCTCAGGATGCTGTGGAAGGGCGGCAACGCGGTCGATGCGGCGATTGCCGCGGCGGCCGCGATCACCGTCGTCGAGCCGGTGTCGTGCGGCCTCGGCGGCGACGCATTCGCGCTCGTCTGGGACGGCGCGAAGCTGCACGGCCTGAATGCATCGGGCGTCGCGCCCGCCGCGTGGAGCGTCGACTACTTCCGCCGCCGGCATGGCGAAGCGGGCAACGGCCTCGCGCGGCAGCCGACGCGCGGCTGGGACACGGTGACGGTGCCCGGCGTGATCGCCGGCTGGGAAGCGCTGCATGCGAAATTCGGCTCGCTGCCGTTCGCCGACCTCCTCAAGCCGGCGATCGAGCTCGCGGAGCGCGGGCATGCGGTCGCTGCGATCGTCGCACACAAATGGGCGGCCGCCGTGCCCGAGCTGAAGGACCAGCCGGGCTTCGCGGAAACCTTCATGCCGCACGGCCGCGCGCCCGAGGTGAGCGAGCTGTTGCGGCTGCCGGGCCATGCGAAGACGCTGCGCACGCTGGCGGCCGAAGGCGCGCGCGCGTTCTACGAAGGCAGCATCGCCGAGACGATCGCCGCGTTCTTCCGCGAAGGCGGCGGCGCGCTGAGCGCGGACGATCTGCGCGCGTACCGGCCCGAGTGGGTCGAGCCGATCGGCAAGGACTACCGCGGCTACACGGTGCACGAGATCCCGCCGAACGGGCAGGGGATCGCCGCGCTGATCGCACTCGGCATCATGGAGCGCTTCGATCTCGCGGACCTGCCGCTCGATTCGGCGGATTCGCAGCACGTGCAGATCGAGGCGATGAAGCTCGCGTTCGCCGACGTCCACCGCTACGTCGCCGATCCGCGCGCGATGGCAGTCACGCCCGCTCAGATGCTCGACGACGCGTATCTCGACGCGCGCGCGAAGCTGATCGACGTCGAGCGCGCGACGCACTTCACGTTCGGGATGCCGCGCGCGGGCGGCACGATCTATCTGTCGGCGGCCGACGAGCGCGGGATGATGGTGAGTTTCATCCAGTCCAACTACATGGGCTTCGGCTCGGGGCTCGTCGTGCCGGGTACGGGGATCGCGCTGCAGAACCGCGGCTGCGGGTTCTCGATGGACCCGGCGTCGCCGAACGTCGTCGCGGGCGGCAAGCGGCCGTTCCATACGATCATCCCGGCGTTCGTCACGCAGCAGGCGGACGGGCGGCAACAAGCCGTGATGAGCTTTGGCGTGATGGGCGGCGACATGCAGCCGCAGGGCCATCTGCAGACGATCGTGCGGATGCTCGGCTACGGCCAGCAGCCGCAGGCCGCATGCGACGCGCCGCGCTGGAGGGTGAGCCGGTCGTTCACGCTCGATGTCGAGGCGCCGCTCGATGCGTCCGTCGTCGCTTCGCTCGCCGCGCGCGGCCATACGATCCAGGCGATCGACGATCCTTACATGGATTTCGGGTCCGGCCAGTTCATCTGGCGGCTCGACCGCAACGAACCCGACCGCGGCTACGTCGCGGCGAGCGACAGCCGGCGCGACGGTCTCGCGGCGGGCTTCTGACGCGCACGGGATGCGCGCGCCGCGCATGCGTCTTGCACGCGGCGTTCGTTACAGGCGAAACGATATCGAAAGGCATTTCAAAAAAGCTTTCGCTTTCGATATCGCACGCCTTTCGAATTACGGGTCTAATATTGCGTGATAATCGCTGTGGAACTGCGATTGCCGGTTAAGGTCAGTGCTTCGAAGCACGATCAAAAAAGTCCGGCTAAGATGGCCGGACGTGTCGAATAACCGATTTCAACGCGCCGCAACCGGCGGGATCGCGAGCCGCGCGCGGCGCGGCCCGTTCGGACGCGAAGCGGCGTTTGGGAGCGCGAAACATGCTGGCTGATACCTCTCACGAGATGCCCTGGCGCATCGAAGACATCGACCTGACGCGAATCGACCGTCAACGCGCCGCAGCGAACGAAGATCTGTTGCTGCTGCTGTGCGCAGCGTCGTTCATCGAGAGCGGCTCCGATCTTTACACGAGCAACCTGAGCCAATTCTTCGACGACGATCGCGAAGTGTCGGCGTGGCTCAACACCGAATGGGAACACGAGGAGTTGCAGCATGGCCGCGCGCTGAAGGCGTATATCGCGCACGTGTGGCCCGAATTCGACTGGGATCTCGCATTCGCGAATTTCTTCGACGAGTATTCGAAGACCTGCTCGCTCGAAGCGTTCGAGAAGACGCGGGCGCTTGAGATGGTCGCGCGCTGCGTCGTCGAGACGGGCACGGCGACGCTTTATCGCGCGATCAACGAATGCTCGGACGAGCCCGTGCTCAAGGAGATCACCGACAACATCCGCACCGACGAAGTCCGCCATTACAAGCACTTCTTCCGCTATTTCAAGAAGTACAACGAGGTCGAGGGCAACAGCCGGCTCGCGGTGCTCGGCGCGCTGACGCGGCGCGTGCTCGAGATCAAGAACGAGGACTCCGAGATCGCGCTGCGACACGTGTTCGCGATCCGCTATCCGGACCGGGCGGGCGATTCCGCGTATTGCCGCGAGCGCACCGCGCGCGTGAACGCGCTCGTGCGGCGCAATCTGTCCGCGGACATGTGCGTGAAGATGCTGCTCAAGCCGCTCGACTTGCCCGCGAAGATCCAGCCGGGCGTCCACTATCCGCTGACGAAGCTCACGCAGCACGTGTTCTTCCGGTAAGCGTCGGCGCCGCGTCGCGCGGTATGCTGCGGGTTTCGTTCGACACGACGCGCAGCAGGAGAACACCGTGACCGATCCGGACCGACGCACCCTCGAACGCACGACGTATGACGTGTGGCCGAGCGCCGCGCTCGCGCTGTTCGACGGCGACGATCTCGCGCGCAAGGCGGGCTTTACCGCCGCGCTCGTCGTCGTCGAGCGCGACGTCGATCCGCCGCAGCCGCGCACGACGCTGCTGAGCGCGGGCGAACTCTACGCGCCCGATGCGCAGTCGCTGCGCTTCTGGCTATGGCCGCAGTCGCGCACGGCGCGCGCGCTCGCCGCGCATCCCGACGCGACGCTCACGTTCGTCGCCGACGACGCGTTCCATCAGGCGCGCTTGCGCATCGATTCATCCGATTCGACCGGCGACGGGCTCGTGCGCTTCATCGCCACGCTCGTTGGCGGCGAAGCGCAGCGAGTCGGCTATGCGCGTCTGACGGCGGGCATTGCGTTCGAGCTCGCCGACGCCGATGCGCGCGCCGTGCTCGCGCGCTGGGCACGGCAGATCGCGCAGCTCAAGTGCTGAAGGACGCGCGAGGGCGCGCTCGCGCAGAGAGAAGGGGGCGCAGCGCGCCGCCGGGCCGCTTTGATGAGCGGCGCAGCGGCGTGTGACGCTCAGCGGCCGCGCTGACCGCTGCGTGACGAACGATTGCGGTTCGCATGCGCGCCGCCGCCGTTCGCATTGCCGCTGCCCGTCGGTCGTCCGCCGCCGCGCGCCTGCTGCGGCTTCGCGGTTTTGGGCTGGACGGCCTTCGATGGCGCAGCCTTCGTCTTTGCGCCGCCGTCGCGACGCGCGGCGGGCTGGCCCGGCGCTTGCCCTTGATTCGCGGCCCGCGGCGCGCGATTGCCGCCTTCGCTGCGGCCGCCGCTGCTCGCGCCGCCGCCGTTTCCGCCGCCATTCCCGCCGCGCTGCCCGCGCCGTTGGATCGGCTCCGGCTTCGCGTTCGGGTCCGGCTCGAAGCCCGAAATCACTTCCTGCGAGATCTCGCGCTTGATGAGCCGCTCGATGTCGCGCAGCAATTGCTTCTCGTCGACGCACACGAGCGACACCGCCTCGCCGTTCGCGCCCGCGCGGCCGGTGCGGCCGATTCGGTGCACGTAGTCTTCGGGCACGTTCGGCAGATCGAAGTTGACGACGTGCGGCAATTGATCGATGTCGATCCCGCGCGCGGCGATGTCGGTCGCGACGAGCACCTGCAGCGTGCTGCTCTTGAACTCGGCGAGGGCGCGCGTGCGCGCCGACTGGCTCTTGTTGCCGTGGATCGCCATCGCGCTGATGCCGTCCTTCGTCAACTGCTCGGCGAGCCGGTTCGCGCCGTGCTTCGTGCGCGTGAACACGAGCACCTGGAACCAGTTGTGCTCGCGGATCAGATGCGTGAGCAGCTCGCGCTTGCGGTCGCGGTCGACCGGGTGGATCTTCTGCGCGACCGTCTCGGCCGTCGTGTTGCGGCGTGCGACTTCGATCAGCGCGGGCGAGTCGAGCAGGCTGTCCGCGAGCGACTTGATCTCGTCGGAGAAGGTCGCCGAGAACAGGAGGTTCTGGCGTTTCTTCGGCAGCTTCGCGAGCACGCGCTTGATGTCGTGGATGAAGCCCATGTCGAGCATCCGGTCGGCTTCGTCGAGCACGAGGATATCGAGGCTCGACACGTCGATCGTCTTTTGCTGCATGTGATCGAGCAGGCGCCCCGGCGTCGCGACGACGATGTCGACGCCGCGCTTCAGCGCATCGATCTGCGGATTGATGCTGACGCCGCCGAACATCACGGTCGAGCGCAGCTTCACGTACTTGCTGTACGCGCGCACGCTTTCCTCGACCTGCGCGGCGAGCTCGCGCGTCGGCGTAAGAATCAGGGCGCGCACCGCGCGCCGCGCGCCGCGGTTTTCCGCATAGAACGTGTGCAGGCGTTGCAGGATCGGCAGCGTGAAGCCGGCCGTCTTGCCGGTGCCCGTCTGCGCGCCGGCGAGAAGATCGCCGCCGCCCAGCACGGCGGGGATGGCTTGGGCCTGGATCGGCGTGGGCTGCGTGTAGCCCAGCTCGTTGACGGCCCGCACGAGTGGTTCGGCGAGGCCGAGAGATGCGAAAGACATAGATACTCTTGATTTATTGGTAAGGCGGCGTCCTCGCGCGGCCCGCGCTGGAAATGGACGTCACCGAAAAAGCAAAAGGGCGCGGCCGCGGTTTCCCGCAGCCGCGCCCCGTTCGCGTCAAGTGCCGATTAATCGAGCGGCGCGGAACGCAGGTCGCTCACCTGTTGCGGCGAGACGGGCGATCCGTTGTTGCCCCACGACATCCGGATGTACGTAACGACTGCCGCGACTTCCTGGTTCGACAGCGACTGTGCGAACGGCGGCATCCCATACGGACGCGGATTCTTGGACGTGCTCGGCGGATAGCCGCCGTTCAGCACCATGCGGATCGGGTTTACGGCCGATTCCATCATGATCGAGCGGTTCTGCGCGAGCGGCGGGTACGCGGTCGGCTTGCCTTCGCCGTGCGCGCCGTGGCAGGTCGCGCAGTTGTCCGCGTAGATCTTCTTGCCCTGCTCGAGCAGCGCGCTGCCGAACTGCTGCGACGGCTCGTACTGCATGTTCTTCGGCGCTTCGGCCTTCTGCGGGATCGACTTCAGGTAAGTCGACATCGCGCGGGTGTCCTCATCGGTCATGTACTGCAGACTGTTGTGGACGACGTCCGCCATCGGGCCGAACACCGCGCCCTTCTTCGAGACGCCCGCTTGCAGCAGATCGGACAATTCCTGGACGTGCCACTCGCCGAGGCCGAGTTCCTTGTCGTTCGTGAGCGACGGCGCGTACCAGTTCTGCAGCGGAATCAGGCCGCCCGCGAAGGCCGCCGAACTCACCGGACCGCCCATCATGTTGATCGACGTGTGGCACATGCTGCAGTGGCCGAGGCCTTCGACGAGATACGCGCCGCGGTTCCATTCGACCGACTTCGTCGGATCCGGCTTGTACTCGCCTTCCTTGAAGAACAGCGTGCGCCAGCCGATCAGCAGGTTGCGGTTGTTGAACGGGAAGCGCAGCTCGTGCGGACGGCTCGCCGTGTTGACCGGCGCGACCGAGCGCAGGTACGCGTAGATCGCGTCCGAATCCGCGCGCGTGACCTTCGTGTAGCTCGTGAACGGGAAGCCTGGGTAGAGCAGGCTGCCGTCCTTCGAGCGGCCGGTGTGCATCGCGCGGTAGAAATCGTCCGACGTCCACTTGCCGATCCCGTATTGATCGTCCGGCGTGATGTTCGGCGTGTACATCGTGCCGAACGGCGTCGCCATCGGCAGGCCGCCCGCGAACGACTTGCCGCCGCGCACCGTGTGGCACGCGATACAGTCGCCGACGCGCGAGAGGTATTCGCCCTTCTTGATGAGCGCGGCCTGGTCGGCGGGCGTCGCGGCGACGGCGGCGTTGCCGTGCAGCGTATCGTTGCCCGGCCACAGAACGGGCACGAGGGCCGCTGCCGCGACGATCGCGACAGCCGAGAGTGCAAACAGGGACTTGCGTTTCATTTAGTCTGTCTCCCTTGCCTTATTGCGGTTCGCTGCCGCAGGCGAGCGGAGTCTTCATCGAGCGGGCCGGGGCCGGCACGGGGTTGGCGGGCGCCGGCTGCGCGGCGAGCCACGCGGTCACGGCGGTCACGTCTTCGTCGGACAGTTTGCTCGCGACTTCGTGCATGCAGTCGGGCGACTTCGCATGACGCGTGCCCGAACGCCACGCGCCGATCTGCGCGCTCAGGTAATCGCTATGCAGGCCGACGAGACCCGGGATCGCGGGCTGCATGCCGGTCAGCGTGGTGCCGTGGCACGCGACGCACGCGGGCAGCTTGCGCGCCGGATCGCCGTGCAGCGCGAGCTGCTTGCCGCGCTCGACGACGGCGGCGGGCACGGTCGGCTTCGTCGGCGCCGGGTACGGCGGACGCTGCTCCGAGAAGTGCTGCGCGATCTCGTGCAGGTAGTCGTCGTTCAGGTACGTGAGCAGATAGTTCATCGGCGGGTACTTGCGGCGACCGTCGCGGAAGTTCACGAGCTGGTTGTACAGGTATTCGGCCGGCTTGCCTGCCAGACGCGGAAAATAGTCGTTGTCGGTGCCCTGCCCGTGCGTGCCGTGACAGGCCGTGCAACCGCGCACGCGCTCGGCCATCGTGTCGGGCGCCTTCAGGGGCGCCTTCGCGGCGGCCGGCTCGGTGGGCTTGGTCTGCGCGTGCGCAGTGCTCAGAAGGCTCGCTGCGCCCATTAACACAACGGCGAGCAGCGGACGGAAAAGGCGTCGAGAAGACACACGGGACTCCATTGTTATTCGTCGGGGACCTGACCGGGCTCCGATCGGCTCGGCGTGACGGCAAGAACTAACGAGGGCAGACAGCCGGGCTGCTGCGACGCGGCATTCTATCATCGATGGGTAATGGCGGCTATTTGACGCGGAGGGCACGGTTCCAAGCCGTGGTCGGGTTGCGACAATTTGACGCGCGGATGACAGTTCAAACGTCGGACAAGCTGCGCAGCCGACGGCGAAGCCCGTACACTTCGGGGGGCGCGGCGTCAGGGCGGTCCGCCGCGCCGCCCCGATTTCCTTACTTCCATGCGAGTCGATGAAGTCCTCTTTTTCCTGTTTGCCTGAAAACAACAGTCGGTCCTTTCGTTTCCCCGGCGCGCGCGGCGCAGGCGGTGCGCGATGAAGATCGATAGCCTCTGGTTCGGCCAGGCGGCGCTCGCCGCGCTCGGCGATGTCGCGTTCGCGGTCGCCGTCGGCTCCGCGCTGATCGGCGCGTGGCTCGCGAACGACGGCGCGAAGAGCGTCATCGCGCCGTCGCATCCCGCCTGGCGGCAATCGCTGCGCTCGCTTGCCGTCGCGGCGGCCGTGCTCGTCCTCGCCGACGTCGGCTGGCTCGTCTATGCGGCCGCGTCGATGAGCGGCGCGGGCCTGCGCGGCGCATTCGGCGCGATGCCGGCCGTGCTCGTGCAGACGCACGTCGGGCATGCGTGGAGCGTCGCGTGCGGCGGCGCGCTGCTGCTGCTCGCGGTTGCGCTCGCACGGCCGAGCGGCCCGGTCGCGGGCGCGCTTCTCGCGCTCGCGACGCTCGTCGTCGCGGCGGGCAAGGCGTCGCTCGGCCATGCGGCCGATTGGGGCGCGTTCTCGGCCGCGGTCGGCGTGCAGACGGTGCACGTCGCCGCGACGGCCGCGTGGGGCGGGCTCGTGATCGCGGGCGGGATGGCCGTGCTGCCGGCGCTCGGCTCGTCGATCGCGCGCGGCGCGATGATCCGCATCGCGCACCGGCTGTCGAGCGCGTCGATCGCCGCGCTCGCGTTCGTGGTCGTCACGGGCGTGCTCAACACGATCCGCGGCACGGGCGGCAATTTCGCGGCGCTCGACGGCAGCACGTGGGGACGCATATTGTTGCTGAAGCTCGCGCTCGTCACGCTCGCGCTGGTGCTCGCGGCGCTCAACCGCTTCTCGGCGCTGCCGCGGCTGCGCCGCACCGCGTCGACCGAGGACGCGCATACGTTCCGCAACGTGCTGCATCTCGAAGCGCTCGCGATGATCGGCGTGTTCGTCGCGGCGGCGGTGCTTTCGTTTACCGCGCCGATCGCGGCGGGCTGACGCGCGAGGGTGTGCGCGGCGGCGGGTGGGCCCGGGTATGGATCGGGCGGGCCGTCGCGCGGGAGACCGCTGATCGTTCGGGGCGGCAGGGCGCGCGGCGGGCGTGACGCCGTGATGCCGTCATGCCGTGATGCCGTCATGCCGAGGCCGACCGAGCGTAGCGACGAACGGCGGCGCGCCGGCTGCGCGACAGCCGCTCAGCCGGGGATTGTCGGCGCGTGCTCGCGCGCGCCGACGCGCGGTGCTCCGGGCGCGCCGCCTGCAGGCGGCGCGCGTTGCGAATCGCACGCGCTTTTCTACAGTTTTCTTCCGGGCCGGTTGCTCGTTTCGCATGCCGCGCCGGCGCGTTCCCGATATCGGTCGGCGGGCGCGCGGCCTGCCGACCGCACGACTCACCACTCGGCGACGCTGCCGTCCGCGTGCCGCCACACCGGATTGCGCCAGCGGTGCCCGATCTTCGCCATCTCGCGCACCTTCTCCTCGTCGACGTCGATGCCGAGCCCCGGCCCCTGCGGGATCGAGACGAAGCCGTCCGCGTAGCGGAACACCTCCGGATTGCGCAGATAGTCGAGCAGGTCGCTGCCCTGGTTGTAGTGGATCCCGAGGCTCTGCTCCTGGATGACCGCGTTGTAGCTGACCGCGTCGAGCTGCAGGCACGCGGCGAGCGCGATCGGCCCGAGCGGGCAGTGCAGCGCGAGCGCCACGTCGTAGCTCTCCGCGAGCGTCGCGATCTTCCGGCATTCGGTGATCCCGCCCGCGTGCGACGCGTCCGGCTGCACGATGTCGACGTAGCCGCCTTCGAGCACGCGCTTGAAGTCCCAGCGCGAGTAGAGCCGCTCGCCGAGCGCGATCGGCGTGCTCGTCTGGTTCGCGATGTCGCGCAGCGCCTCGGCGTTCTCGGACAGCACCGGCTCTTCGATGAACATCAGCCTGTACGGATCGAGCTCCTTCGCGAGCACCTTCGCCATCGGCTTGTGCACGCGGCCGTGGAAGTCGACGCCGATCCCGACGTGCGGCCCGACCGCTTCGCGCACCGCCGCGACGTTCGCTATCACCTTTTCGACCTTGTCGAACGTATCGATGATCTGCAACTCCTCCGAGCCGTTCATCTTCACCGCCTGGAAGCCGCGCTCGACGACCGCGCGCGCGTTGTTCGCGACGTCGCTCGGACGGTCGCCGCCGATCCACGAATAGACCTTGATCCGGTCGCGCACCGGGCCGCCGAGGAGCGCGTGGACAGGCGCGCCGTGGTGCTTGCCCTTGATGTCCCAGAGCGCCTGGTCGATGCCCGCGATCGCGCTCATCGTGATCGGCCCGCCGCGATAGAAGCCCGCGCGGTACATCACTTGCCAGTGGTCTTCGATGCGAAGCGGGTCCTGGCCGACGAGGTAGTCGGCGAGTTCGTGCACGGCCGCTTCGACCGTGTGCGCGCGGCCCTCGACGATCGGCTCGCCCCAGCCGACGATGCCCGCGTCGGTCTCGATCTTCAGGAACAGCCATCGAGGCGGAACGACGAAGGTTTCGAGGCGGGTGATTTTCATTGCGAGTGTCTCCTGTCGTCTGCGTGAATCATGCATGAATCGTACAGCGGCGCAGCGCGAAAGTAGTATCGATCGCGCCGTTGCGCACATAGTGAGCGCCGCGGCGGGGTTCCCGCCGTACGCGGCGGCGGACGCATGGCTGGATCGAGCCGCGCGTACGGCACGGGTCGGCGGGCGAGTCGGGTCGAAAGCGATTTCTTGCTTCGCTCGCTCGACGTTCGAAGGCCGCTGCCCGGCGGTTGCGGTCCGCCTGGACGAGCGTTACCGTACGCCACCGGCCGGGCGTGCGAACGCGGCGTCGCCGCGTCGCCGAGCCGGACACGATTGAAGGAGGCGACGATGCTCTACACCGGCAGCTGCCATTGCGGCAGAGTCAAGTTCGAGGTGGAAGGGGAGATCGAGGGCGCCTGTGCGTGCAACTGTTCGATGTGCATGCGCAAGGGCTCGCTGCTGTGGTTCGTGCGGCGCGACGCGTTCCGCTTGAAAACGCCCGACGCCGACATCGCGACCTATCTGTTCAACAAGCACACGATCCGGCATCGGTTCTGTCCGACCTGCGGGATCCATCCGTTCGCGGAGGGCACGGATACGAAGGGCAACGCGATGGCGGCCGTCAACATCCGCTGCCTGGACGGTATCGATCTCGACGCGGTGCCGGTCCGGCATTTCGACGGACGCGCGCGCTGAGCGCGCGTGCCTGATTCGGGATCGCCGGGATCGCGAAGCGCGCGAGGTCTGCACGGCGCGCGCTTCGCGCCCGTGTCCCGGCCCCGTCCGGCTCAGCGCGACTGCTGCCGGACGATGCGCTTCAATACCCAGCGAATCGACGAACCGTCGGCGGGCGGATTCGGCACCTTGTACTCGGCGATCTCGAGCTGGTATTCGTAGCCTGGGCGGTAGTCGAATCCCTCGATGCCGCTGTACCGGAGCTGCCATGGCGCGTTCGGGCTCGTGCGCACCTGCAGGCAGTCCATCGGCGCGACGCCGACGCAGCGCGCCGTCTGCGCGGCGACATAGACGGTCTTCGTCGCGGCTTGCGGCGCAGCCGGCCGCGTGGCCGGCGCGTCCGCCGCGGCGTTCGTCTCGCAGCCGGCGAGGCCGGCCGCAACGGCGAGCGCGATGGCCGCGAGGGCGAGCGAGGGACGGGTCTTGCGGAACATGGGAATCCTCGTCGATGAAACCGCGATTGGACTGCGGCGCGCCGACCGGGTTCATCGTGTCCGGACGCGCTGTATTGCGATGCGCGGGCTGTCGCGTCGGCGCGTGACTGAGGCGGCGGTTGCGATCGAGGTCGCGGTCGTCACGGCGGTTGCACCGCGGCGGCGTAGCGCTGCGGGCCCGCGACGGGCTGCGGCCGAAGCGAAGCGTGGCCGAAACCGACGCGCTGACGCTCGGGCCGCGCGCCTCCCCCCGCCCGCCCAGCGAAGCCGGTGTCCGCCCGGCGCAACGCGCTGACATCGGCGCGTCACGCATCCCGGCATAAGGTGTCGGCGCCGGCGTGCGCGGCTGGGCATCGATGCCGGCTGCCGCGCCGCTGCGCGCGGCGAATGCCGGTCGCGTTCATTCCCTTCCCACGACTTTCCCACGATCGAACGAAATCATGTCGAACAAGCCAGCCCCCGACGTGCCGCCGACCGAGCAGCCTTGCGCCGTCTCTCGCCGCGGCTTTCTCAAGTTCGCCGGCGTGTCCGGACTCGCGACCGCCGCGAGCGGCCTCGCCGCCGCGCGGGCAGCGGCCGCCGTGCCGGACGGCACGCCCGAGCAGATTCATCTGACGTGGGGCGATGCGGACGCGAACGAGGTCGTCGTGTCGTGGGCGACGCTCGCGGCCGCGGCGAACCCGCGCGTGCGCTTCGCGGGCCCGAGCGAAGCGTGGCGGACCGCGCACGGCGTGCAGCGCACGTACACCGACGGCCTGAACGGCGAAGTCGTGTTCACATATCACGCGCGGCTGCGCGGACTCAAGCCGGGCTCCGTCTATCGCTACGAAGTCACGGCCGACAACGACAGCAACGCGGCGAAGCCGTTCGCCGCCCGCTTCGACACGGCGCCGCGCGGCCGCGCGCCGTTTCGCTGGACGAGCTACGGCGACCTCGCGACGCCGAATACGGGCTGGGTGCTGTCGTCGCCGCAGAGCCGCTTCGCGGTGCAGGCGGTCGAGCGCTTCCAGCCGCTCTTTCATCTGCTGAACGGCGATCTCTGCTACGCGAACCTGAATCCCGCGCACCAGCCCGACGTGTGGCGCGACTTCGGCAACAACAACCAGACGTCCGCCGCGAATCGGCCGTGGATGCCGTGCCCCGGCAATCACGAGATCGAATTCCACAACGGCCCGCAAGGGCTCGACTCGTATCTCGCGCGCTACACGCTGCCGGAGAACGGCACGCGCTTCCCGGGCCGGTGGTACAGCTTCCGGGTCGGCGCGGTGCTGTTCGTGTCGCTCGACGCGGACGACGTCGTCTATCAGGACGCGGCCGCGTTCGTCGCGGGCCCGAATCCGCTCGTGCCGGCGGCGAGCACCGGCAACGAGCCGATTCCGCCCGGCACGTCGCTCTACGTGCGCGGCTACAGCCGCGGCGAGCAGACGCGCTGGCTCGAACAGACGCTGCGCCGCGCGTCGCACGATCGCGACATCGACTGGATCGTCGTGCAGATGCACCAGGACGCGCTCAGTTCGTCGAAGACGGGTAACGGCTCGGACAAGGGCATCCGCGAAGCGTGGCTGCCGCTCTTCGACCGCTACGGCGTCGACCTCGTGCTGTGCGGCCACGACCACGACTACGAGCGGAGCTTCCCGGTGCGCGGCTGCAACCATCGCACGGGCGTCGACTCGGCGACGGGCGAGGTGGTCGATACGATGCAGCCGCGTCCCGTCGTCACGTCGGAGCCGACCGACGGCACGTTCGACACGTCGCACGGCACGATCCACATGATTCTCGGCGGCGGCGGCACGAGCGCGCCGCTCGACGTGTACGGCGAAAATCCGGCGACGGGCCTGCCGCAGGCGCGCGTGTTCACGAAGCCGAACCGGCCGGTGCCGGGCACGGCGCCGAACACGTTCGTGCGGCACGGCGCGGATGCGCTCGAGGATGCGATCTGGTCCGCGCGGCGCGATACGGGCACGGGCTACGGGATCGCGGTGTTCGACTACGATCCGGGCGGGCACGGCGGCCATACGTCGATCACCGTGAACTACTATCACGCGCCGGGCGCCGATCAGACGCCGACCGCCGAGTACGCGCTGTTCGAGACGATCGTGCTCAGCAAGGCGCGCCGCGCGTAAGCGGCGAAGCGGGCGGGGCGGCGGCGGGCGCGGCGGCGCGCGCCGTCTTGCATCCGGCGCCGGCGTCGTGATCGAGCGCGCCGGCGCGCTCGATCGAGTCGGCCTTGCGCCGGACCGGCAGCGTGATCGTAAACGTCGTGCCGCGGCCGACGCGGCTCTCGACGTCGATGCGCCCGCCGTGGTGCTCGACGATGCCGTGCGAGATCGACAGCCCGAGCCCCGTGCCCCGGCCGACCGGCTTCGTCGTGAAGAACGGATCGAAGATCCTGCCGAGCACGCCGTCGGGAATGCCGACGCCCGTGTCGGCGATCGAGATCGACACGGAGTCGGCATCGTGCGTCGTGCGAATCGTGATCGTGCCGCGCGCCTCGATCGACTGCGCGGCGTTGACGAGCAGGTTCATGAACACCTGGTTCAGTTGCGCGGCGTTGCATTCCACGAGCGGCAGGCCGCCGTATTCGCGTACGACCTCCGCCTTGTACTTGAGCTCGTTGTGGACGACGTTCAGCGTGCGCTCGAGCCCCGCGTGCAGATCGGCGAACGTCCATTCGTCTCCGCTCGGCCGCGAGAAGTCGCGCAGGTCGCAGACGATGCGCCGCACGCGCATCGCGCCGTCGATCGATTCGTCGATGAGCGCCATGATGTCGCCGCGCACGTAATCGAGGTCGACGTCGCGCGACACTTCGGCGAGCGGCGCGCGCGCGTCGGCGGCGAGCGTGCTCGTCAGCGCTTCCTGCATCGCGATCACGTCGAGCAGGCCCCGGACCCAGCCCTTCAGCGTATTGAGATTCGCGTTGACGAAGCCGATCGGATTGTTGATCTCGTGCGCGACGCCCGCGGCGAGCTGGCCGATCGACGCGAGCTTTTCCGACTGCAACAACTGCACGTGCGTTTCCTCGAGCTGGTGAATCAGCCGGCGCTGTTCGTCCTTCTCGTGTTCGAGGCGCGCCTGCGCGACCTTGCGTTCGTCGATCTCCTGCTCCATCTTCCTGCGCGTGCGCTGCAGCACGTGCGTCGTGACTTCGTATTGCCGCAGCGCGCCTTCGAGCTCGCTCGTGCGCTTCCTGACGAGCTCTTCGAGCGCGTCGGTCATCCCGCGCAGGAACGCGGTGCGCGCGTCGAAGCGCGACACGACGAGCGTCGCGCTCAGGATCGTGACCGTGAAGAGCGCGATCGTCGCACCGAGCCACGCACCGCTGATGCCGTTCCTCGCCATGCAGACCGCATTCGCGTGAAAATGCGCGGCCGCCATCCCGGTGTAATGCATGCCGGTGATCGCGATGCCCATCACGCCCGCCGCGGCGATCCGCTTCGCGATCACGTACGGCTGGTTTTCGTTGCACAGGCGGTGCGCGATCCAGAGCGCGGTCGTCGATGCGCCGATCGCGATCGCGATCGACGCGACGAAGAGCGTTCGGTCGTATTCGATCGCCGGACGCATCTGCAGCGCGTTCATGCCGGTATAGTGCATCGCGGCGATGCCGAGTCCCATCAGCACGCCGCCCACCGCGAGGCGCTCGCGCGTGAGCGCGCCGCGCGTCACCGCGTTCAGCGCGAAGTACGAGACGACCATTGCGATCGCGAGCGACAGGAACGTGAGTCGGAATTCGTAGCCGAGCGGAATCGGCAGCGAGAACGCGAGCATGCCGACGAAGTGCATCGCCCAGATGCCCGTGCCCATCGCGGCCGCGCCGCCGGCGAGCCATGCGAGCCGCATCCGCGGCTTGTCGAGGAGCGAGATGAGCGCGCTCAGATCGAGCGCCGTGTATGACGCGAGCGTCGCGATCGCGAGCGACAGCAGGACGAGCGGGAAGTCGAAGGTGCCGTGCATGGGCGTCGGCTCGTCGTGGTGTGCGCGACGGTGAGGGCGACGCGCGTCAGCGCCCGCGCCCGGAGGCCGCCGGGGCTGCGATCTTCGGCGGCGGCGTCTGGATCAGGATCGTGAACGGCGTGGCTTCCTGCGCCTCGTAGCGCCGCACGAGCGCGACCTGATGCGCGGACACGACGCTGCCCTTCGTCATCAGCAGCACGCCGCGGCTCGTGCGCAGATCGTCGGCGAGCCGCATGCCTTCCAGCAGCTGACCGCCTGTGATCTGCGCATACGGCGTGTTGCAGCCGAGCGTCGCCGGATCTTTCGCGAGCGCAACGAAACGATCGACGACCTGCGGGTCGTAGCGCATGCCGGCCTGCGACTTGATGAGCGCAATCGCCTGTTCGGACTGCATGCGTTGGTTGACGACGCCGCCGCGCTGCAGCCCTTCGTAGTCGCGCGCGACCGCGAGGATGCGCGCGCCGAGCGGAATGTCGTCGCCCGCGAGGCCGTCCGGCGTGCCGCGGCCGTTGAAGCGCTCGTACTGGTGGCGAATGATGTGCGCGACCTGATTGAGCTGCGCGACGGGCGTGAGCACCATCTGCGCGCGCAGCGGATGCTGATGGAACTGCCGGCTTTCTTCCGCGTTCATCCGGTCGATCGATTTGCGCAGCAGCTCGTCCGGCAGCGACAGCTTGCCGATCCCGTGCAACAGGCCGGCGAAATGGAGATCCTGCGCCTGCAGCGCGCTCATGTCGAGCGCGAGCGCGAGCTGCTTCGCGAGCTCGCCGATACGCCGCGATTCGCCGCCCATCACGCCGCAGCGCAGCTCGATCATGTTCGCGCCGACCTGAATCATCGTCATGAAATTGCGCTTCAGGTCGCGCTGCGCGTCTTCGAGGAACAGCACGGTCTGCCGGATTTCCTCGGTGCGCGCGTGCACCTGCGCTTCGAGCGCGGTGCTGAGTGCGACGAGCTCCTCGTTCTGCTTCTGCGTGAGCGCGAAGAGGCGCGCGGTTTCCTGGCGCAGCCACCGCTGCTCGAGCGCCTGCTTGACCGTGAGCAGCAGGTCGTGGTCGTCCCACGGCTTGTTCAGATAACGGTACACGCCGCCTTCGTTGATCGCGCTCACGACCGCGTCGATTTCCGAGTAGCCCGTCAGCAGGATGCGCATCGCATCCGGATGGAGCGTCTGCGCGCGTGCGAGAAATTCGGCGCCCGTCATGCCCGGCATCCGCATGTCGGAGATGATGAGATCGATTTCGCCGGCTGCGAGCACGTCGAGCGCGGCCGCGCCGCTCTCGGCCGTGACGACCTGATAGCGCGCCGTGCGCAGCAGACGCTTGAGCGCCGACAGGATGCTCGGCTCGTCGTCGACGATCAGGATCGCGGGCGCGGCCGGCGCGTTGCAGGACGTGCCGCCGGATGCGTGCGACGCATCCGGCGCGGCGGACGTTGTCGATTCCTCGGACCCGGTGTTCACGAAGCCTCCGCTTCATTTTTTCATATTGGATTCCTTGCGATATCGGCGCTCGGCCATTCGTTCTTGAGCGAAAAAGCGGGGCGTTAGCGTATCTACCTAGATAGCGCATGCGGTGCCGCGGCGACATGCGCGTTCGGTGCGCGTGCATCGAAAGAATCGTCGCGAATGTTTCCGATGCGTGTATCGACGATCGCGCGATGTCGATGCGAATGCGGAAAGCGCGGTTCGCGTGCGCCGCCGCTCGCGCGACGAGCGAACCGAAGCGTCGGCGTGCCAATAGCAATGATTGAATTCGATCGGGCTTACAGCGCCGCGTAAAAGATGCGCGTATCGGCGCCGCCGCTTTCCATCGCGAGAAAATTTTGCCCGATGGGCGCGCGCGCATCGGGGCGGCGACGAACGCAAAGAGCACGCACACGATGCTTGCGCGCACGTTGCACACGCTCGCGCGGCCTATTGTCTTACCTCCCGTTACACAAGCGACACCATCGTTTCACCTCGATCGCGACGTGCCTCCTAGAATGCATTGGACGGGTTGCGCCGCATCCGAGTCCACGGCCGGTGTGCTCGCGGCGAAGGCATCGAACGCTTCTCCGCCCCCGGCCCGCAGCACCGCAGCCCGGTTCGTCGATCCGTTGATGAATTTCACTTTAAGGAGAACGTATGACTCGCCGCTCTACTTTATCGCTCGTCGGTGCATGTGCCGCCGGTCTGTTCGTCTTCGCGACCGCCGCATCCGCACAAACCGCGCCCACGGCGCCGCCGACGCAGCCGCGCCCCGAGGCAGCCGCTGAAACCGGTACGAGACTGCATGAAGCCGATCAAGCCTTCGTCACCGACGCGACGAAAGCCGTATCGACGCAGCGCGATGCCGCACGCATCGCGACGTCGCGCTCGAGCGACCGCGCCGTGAAGGCATTCGCGGCGCGCGTCGCGAGCGACAACGAAAAGCTGTCGCAGACGCTGCGCGCCGCGAGCCCGCGCGGCGTCGACGTGCCGCACAACGATCCCGATCCCGCGGTGCTCGACAGCATCAAGAATCTGCGCGGCGACGCGTTCGACAAGGCGTACATCGAGCAGGTCGCGCTCGACGGCAATCGCAAGTCGCTGTCGGTGTTTCAGGCCGAGATCGCGTCGGGCCGCAACGAGCAGCTGAAGAATGCTGCGCGCAAGGGCCTGCCGGTGATCCAGGAGCATTATCAGCAGGCTCGGGAGCTCGCGGGCCGCAAGCACCTGCCGGGCGACGCATCGCAGTGACGGCGATCGTTCGCGCAACGTCGTCACGCTTGCGATAGCGAAAGCGCGTAGGGACGCATCCCCTCGATGCACGCTGCGTATGCGGCGCATCGCGCGGCAAACGGACAGGCGGCGCGCGAGCGCCGCCTGTTTCGTATCGCGCGCGTGCGGATTCTCCCGCGCCGTTCCGTTCAGAACGTCTGCCAATCCGTCTCGGCGAGCGTCGCGACGGATGCCGGGGCCGGCCCCGGCAAGGCGCTCGCGCTCGCGTTCGCGAACGATGGAGCCGCCATCGCACGCGTTGCGCGCCGGCCCGGCGTGGCGGGCGCGCGAACCGCCGCCGACGCGTTTGCCGCGCGGGCCGGGCGCGCATCGCGCGGCCGCGTCGTCGCGCTCGCATTCGACCGGAACACGGCGACCGCATCGACGAGCCGTTGCGACCGGTTCTTCAGATCGTCGGCGGTTGTGGCCGATTCCTGCACCAGCGTGGCGTTTTGTTGCGTCATCTGATCGAACTGCGTGACCGCGACGTTGACCTGGCCGATTCCGTCCGACTGCTCGCGCGTCGCCGAGCTGATCTCGCTGATCAAGTCCGCGACGCGCGCGACTTGCGAGCGGATGTCGTTCATCGCTTCGCCGGCCTGATTGACGAGCGCGCTGCCCGCCGTGGTTTTCTGGACGCTGTCGTGAATCAGGCCGGCGATTTCCTTTGCCGCGTTCGCGCTGCGCTGCGCGAGCGTGCGCACTTCGCCTGCGACGACCGCGAAGCCCCGGCCTTGCTCGCCCGCGCGCGCCGCCTCGACGGCCGCGTTCAACGCGAGGATGTTGGTCTGGAACGCGATGCCGTCGATCACGCCGATGATTTCGCTGATCTTGCGGCTCGACGCGCTGATCTCGCCCATCGTCTCGACGACCTTGCCGACTACCGCGTCGCCTTTTGTGGCGGCGTCGCTCGTCGAGCCGGCGAGCTGGCTCGCCTGCATCGCGGTTTCCGCGTTGTTGCGCACGGTCGCCGTCATCTGTTCCATCGACGCGGCGGTTTCCTCGAGGCTCGCGGCCGCCTGCTCGCTGCGCCGGCTCAGATCGTCGTTGCCCGCGATGATGTTGCCGCTCGCGCTTTGCAGGCCGGAAAGCTGCTCGCTCACGTCGTCGACGAGCGAGCGCAGATTGAGCCCCGCCTGGTTGACCGCGCGCAGGATCATGCCGATCTCGTCGACGCGGTTCAGATGCATGTTCTCGCCCGCCTGACCCGCCGCGACCGCGAGCGATTGCTTCAGCACGCGTTGCAGCGGCGCGGTGATCTGCGCGGCGAGCCAGAGCTCCGCGAGCAGCAGGAGCACGGCTTGCGCACCGGCGAAGCCGTCGAGCATCAGCCCGCGCAGGCCGAACAGGAACGCGCCCCATGCCGAACATGCGAGAAGGGCGAGCAGCGCGGCGCGGACGCGCCAGCGCACGCTCATCGTCTGCAGCAGCGACGCCCATCCGAGCAGTCCGGTGCGCACGACCAGGCCCTGATGGAATTTCCTGCCGCGCGCACGGCCCTCGCGAAGATCGCGATAGAGCAATTCCGCCTGCGCGATCTCGTCGCGCGACGGCTTCGTGCGCACCGACATATAGCCGACCAGCTGCCCGCTCCGGATCACGGGCGTCGCGTTCGCGCGCACCCAGTAGTGGTCGCCGTTCTTGCGGCGGTTCTTGATGAGCGCGGTCCACGACCGGCCTGCCTTCAGCGTCGTCCACATGTCGGCGAACGCCTCGGCCGGCATGTCGGGATGCCGAACGAAATTGTGAGGCTCGCCGATGATCTCGCTCGGTTCGAATCCGCTTACTTCGATGAACGCCGCGTTTGCGTACGTGACGTAGCTTTGTGGATCGGTGGTCGACATCAGCGTCGCGTCGCAGGGGAAGTCGTATTCCCGTTGAGTCACCGGAAGATTGGCGCGCATGGAAGGCTCTCCGCAAGGTCATGAAAGGCGAATGTCGCATTCGCGGCCGATACGCAGTCCTGCGACATAGACGGGTTTACGGACGATCGCGGGAGAGTTGAGTCGGTGGAATCCATGACGCGCGTCAAAGGTTGCCCATCGTTCATCGATTCGTCACGGGACGGCGCAATGAACGATCGGATTCCAGACTATTGGAGGCGGGGCGACGGAACGCGCGGAGCGCGCCCGTCAGCCGCGCGACAGCAGCAGCACGAGCGGCATCGTGATCGCGGCGAGCGCGGTCTGCACGGTGATGATGCCGGCCGCGAGGCGATGGTCGCCGCCGAGCAGCTTCGCCATGATGTACGCGGACGGTGTGCACGGCAGCGAGTTGAACAGCACGATGATCGTGAGCGCCGGTCCCTTGATGCCGAGGCTCACGCCGATCCAGAGCGTCAGCAGCGGCACGAGCAGCAGCTTGATGAACGACGATTGCAGCACGGGGCCGCTCGCCGCTTTCGCGGCTTTCATGTCGAGTCCCGCGCCGACCGCGAGCAGGCCGAGCGGCAGCGATGCCGAGCCGAGGATCGACAGGAGGCTCGCGAGCGTGCCCGGTAGCGCGAGGCCGCTCAGGTTGAAGAGGGCGCCGAGCAGCACCGCGACGATCACGGGATTCTTGACGAGCGCGTTGCCGACCTGCCTGAAGGTTGGCGTGCCGCCGCTGCCGTAGTGCATCAGGATCACGATCGACGCGACGTTCAGCAGCGGGATCGCGATCGCGATGCTGATCGACGTCAGCGTGAGGCCGACGCTGCCGTACATCGCGGCCGCCGCCGCGACGCCGACGTACGTGTTCGGCCGCAGCGCGCCCTGGATCACCGACGAGAACACGGCGCCCGGCTGCCGGCTCCATGCGCGCCATGCGTACAACACGAGCGCGCCGCAGCCGACCGCGCCGAGGATCGCCGTCGCGATCGGGCGGATCGCGAATTGCGACAGGTTCGCCTTCGCGACCTGGCTGAACATCAGCGCGGGAAACAGGTAGTAGTAATTGAGCGTCTCGCACGGCAGCCAGAACGCATCGGCGAGCAGCCGCCGGCGACGCATCACGAAGCCCATCAGGATCAGCGCGAAGATCGGCACGAGCGCCGCCATGACGTTCGCCATCGAGTGCTCCGTCATAGCGCGGTCTTCGCGAGCACGACGGCGCCGTATGCGCCGATGAATCCCGTCATCGCGTGCTCGTACAGCGACGCGCCTGCGCGTCGGAACATCGCGTTGCCGAGCGCGAGATAGACGAGCGCGGCGATCGGCGCGACGGCGGCGCCCGTCCAACCGAGCGCCGACGGACGCAGCAGCGCGAGCGTGCCGAGCTGGATCGAGCCGAACAGCAGGTAGTAGCGGGCGACGGCCGCGCGGATCTCGTCCTTGTCGCGCCGGCCGCTTGCCGCATAGACGGCGAGCAGCGCGCCGCCCATGTTCGTGAAGCCGTGCACGGCGCCCATCAGGACGACGTAGCGTCGATCGTGCCGCGCGATGCGCGCGCGCAGGCGTTCGCGCAACGCGGGCGCGACGCGCACGACGGCGGCGGCCAGCATCGCGACGCCGACGAACAGATCGACGCGTGCATTGAGCTTCGTCAGCACGAGCGTCGCGAGCGACGCGACGACGACGAGCGCGCAGACCGCCATGTTGCCGCGCTCGCGCGCGGGCAATGGCAGGCCGCGGCTCGACCACACCTGGATCGCGGAGAGCGTCATCGATGCAGGCAGCAGCAGGCCGAGCACCGAGGCGAACTCGACGCCGAACAGCAGCAGCGTCGGCGTGCCGAACACGAGAATGCCCATCCCGAAGATCGATTGAATCAGGGCGAGCGCGGTCACGAGCGCCGCGAGCAGCGTGAGATCGTGCATGTCAGGCCGCCTCGAGCGTGCGGTCGGCCGGCCAGCCGCGTTCTTTCGCGAGCGCGCCGATGCGCACCGTCTGCAGCGCGTTCAGCGAGGCGTCGTTTGCGTCGCTCGCGGCGAGCACCGTCAGCACGACGTCGTGTTCGTCGACGCGGCCGTCGAGCCAGAGCGCTTCGAGCGCCGCGGGCACCGCGTCCGGGGATCCCACGTCGAGCTGCGGCAGATGCACGCCCGTCGTGCCGGGCAGCAGGTTCCATGCGCGTACGCGCGCGCGGTCGCTGCCGACCGCGACGATCGGTTGCCGGATCTGCGCCATCGACACGAGTCGCGCCGCATGGCCCGTGCGCGACAGCACGACGACCTTCGACACGGGCAGCGTGCGCGCGAGCGCCTGGGTCGCCGCGCGCAGATCGTCGTAATCCGCGTCGGCGACGGGCCGTGCCGACGCCGCGAGCGTCGCGCGATGCGCGTCCGCGAGCGCGGCGATGCCGTGCAGCCGCGCGACCGCCTCGACCGGAAACTTGCCGACCGCCGTCTCGCCCGACAGCATCACGGCCGACGCGCCGTCGATCACCGAATGCGTGATGTCGCCGATCTCGGCCTTCGTCGGCAGTGGGTTGTCGATCATGCTGTGCAGCAGCTCGGTGGCGACGATCACGGGCTTCGCGTGCCGGCGTGCGCTCGCGACGATCGTCCGCTGATGGAGCGACACATGATCGAGGCCCGTCTCGACCGACAGGTCGCCGCGATCGATCATCAGTGCGTCGGCGGCGGCCGTGATCTCGTCGAGGTGCTCGAGGCCGCCGCGGTTCTCGACCTTTGCGACGATCAGCGGCGTCGCGCCGCCGATCAGCGCGCGGATCGCGCCGATGTGCGCCGCCGATTCGACGAAGCTGATGCCGACGAAATCGACGCCCGTCTCCTTCGCGAACGCGATCATCTCCCGGTCGCGCGGCGTAACGAGATCGTGGCCGAGGTCGATCTCGGGCACGTTGATGCCCTTGCGGCTCTTCAGCGTGCCGGCCGTTTCGGCGATCACGCGCACGTCCTGGCCGCGCACCGCGTCGACGACGAACGACAGCGTGCCGTCGTCCGCATAGATGCGCACGCCGGCGCGCAGCTTCTCGTGGAAGCGTGCGTAGTTGACGGGCACTTTCTCCGAGCCGTCGTGCGACGGGTCGGTCGTCAGGGTGACGACGTCGCCCGCGGCGAACGACGGCTCGATCCGCAGCTGCGTCGTGCGGATCTTGCGGCCCGGGATGTCGAGCAGGATCGGCAGGTCGGGCAGCGTGTCGCGCAGGAGCGCGATCGTCGTGCGATGCCAGCCGAGATCGCCATGCGAGCCGTTTAGCCGCGCGACGCCCATGCCGGCGCGATGAAGCGCCCGCAGGGTGTCCGGCGCGGCCGAGGCCGGCCCGATGGTGGCGATGACGGTAGTGGTTGCCATGTTTCCTCGCGTTGTTCTTGTGTGACGGAAATATGACAGATCGCTGACAGCATCAAAAATAATAAAAATTCCGGTTTTTATTTTATTTAGTGATAAAGGAATCGGCCGGCACGTGGGCCGCGCCTGCTAGCGCGCCAGCCGGTCGAGCAGCGGCGACGAAAACACGCGCTGCGGATCGTAGCGGTCGAGCGTGCGCAGCGCCGCATCCCAGTTGTCGGCGGGCGACAGCCCCTGCCGGAACAGATCCGGAATCGTCGTTCCGATCATCGTGTCGTCGCTCCACGCGGCGGCGTCGGTGTAGCCCCAGCCCTTCGACCATTCCGGCCGCACGGTCGCATAGTTGCCGCTGTAGTTCGACAGCATCCAGCGCTCGATTTCGCGATAGAAGCGGTTCGCGTCGGGCGTGCCCGGCAACGTCAGGATGTCGAACCAGATCGCGGCGTTCCAGTCAGGATGGTCGGGCCGTGGCCGGATCGCGGACAGCGACGGCGCCGTCGCGCCCGGGCCGATATCGTCCGGCGAATCGACGCCCGTCACGCGGATCTCGATGGGGCCGTTCATCGGATAGCTGTCGGCCTGGCGGTAGGCAGCGACCCGCTGCTGATAGAACTCGACGAACTCGTTGATCGCACGCTGCACGTTCGCGCGGTTCGCCAGCACCGCATAGCCGTTCGCGGTCACGCGCAGCGTCGTCGGCCGGATATATTGCAGCACCGAGCGAGACCAGCCCCAGAGATTCTTCAGCGGCTTGAAGATATTCGTCAAGCCGAGATAGGTGATCGCGTATTGCGCATTTCCGAATAGCGGCGCCAATTGGATTTCGCCGTTCAATAAAATGCGGGTCACCAGATCGGACAAGTCTTTCGATATCGAATCGGAAAACGGATAGTTATAGGGCTGATCGACGACGAGCGCGCCGGACGGCAGATTCGGCTGAACGGTCCATACCTTCAGCCAGGGCTTGTCGGTGAACGGAAACCAGATCGCCTCGATCCGGCCCGAGCGCTGCAGGAACGACTCGACGGTCCGGCCCGGCGAGCCGGCCGGCGCGAACAGCTCCGCCGAAGCGATGTCGACGAAGCTCTCGCATTGCAGCCGTTGATTCGCGCCGACCTGCAGTGTTGCCTCGACGATGAACGCCCGGCCGAGGTGCGTGAGGAACGGGCCGATGTCGGGATCGGTTCGCGCGAACGTGCGCAGCGCGTAGCGGCCCGACGAAGCGTCAAGGACGGCCGCGGTCAGCGACACGACCGAGTTGCTGAGCGAACCGTACGTGTGTCCCGCCGGCCGCGTCTCGCCCGAGGCCGGCAGCGCGGTGCCGTGCGCGCCGATCGCGAGCGCGCCGCCGAGCGTGATGTCGCCGGGCGCGGGAACGGCGGTCATCCCGAGCCCTTGCTGCTCGAGCGTCGCGAGCAGCGTTTCCATCGACACGCCCGCTTGTGCGATGACGCGCGCGGGTTTCGTCGACACGTCGATCGACACCGACGTCAGATGCTTCGTCGTGTCGACGAGAATCGCGCGGACGTTCGCATCCTGGGCGGCCACCGTGAGCGGCGACCAGTTGTGCATGTAACCGCGCGGCCTCACGCGATAGCCGTTCGCCGCCGCCCAGTTGACGATTGTGACGACTTCGGCGGGCGTCGCGGGCGCGGCGGTCCACAGGTCCGCCACGACGATCTCGCCGCTCCAGTTCTGGAACGCCTGCTTGTAGAGCGGAATGCTCGCCGGAAAATGCGGCGGCGTGGAGCCGGAAGGTTGCGCATGCGCGGGAATCTGATAGATGGGCGTCCATCCGGCGACGACGCCTGCACCGGCGAGGCGCGCGATCTCACCGAGAAACGCGCGGCGGCGGCGGCTGGGAGAATTGCCTCCGATGGTCTTTTTCATGTTTGCTCTCGAAATATTATTGAATCGGCAACGAAGGAATGAAGCATTCTTTTTTGTTGAAATGCGTTTCCCTCTTTTTACTGCGTGCTTATATTCGAGACTTGTTATTGTTTATAAAAAATGTGTTGTTGAATAATAAAAACTAATTGAATAATAAGCGGCGATGAAATTGCGTCAAGCAAATTGATTTTCGAGGCCGGGAGGAACGAAAGGCGGCGGGCGGCGGAATCGCGTGGCCGCTGTGTCGCGGCGACGCGAAGCGACACGTATGACGTGCGGCCGCGCGTTCGGCGTCGAGCGCGCGTTCCCAGCGGGCAACCGCGATCGTCGCGACGCCGTTGCCGATCTGGTTCGTGACGGCGCGCGCTTCGTTCAGGACGCGGTCGATGCCGAGCAGCAGCACGAGCCCGGATACGGGAATCTTGTGCAGTGACGCGAGCGCGACGAAGCCCGCGACCGCGACGCCCGCCGAGCCCTTCGACGTGAACAGCATCCGGATCAGGCGGACGAACAGATCGCCGAGCGGCTTGAACTGCTCGCCAACGTTGGGGGCGAATGCCCAACGGGCACGCCGGCGGCGATGCCGATCAAGACTTGCATATGGAGCGTCGAAAGCGGCTTCGACAGCGCGTTGCCGAACTTCGGAATCCACATGGTTGTCTCCCGGCGAGGCTTTCGTTCGCCGCGCGGCGCTGCGGGCGCGATGCGGTGCGAGCCTCGTCCTCGTGCTGTCGATCTTCACTTGTTTATTGACTGTTGGTGAAAGCTCATCAGATCGACGACCTGACGTTCTTCGTGCTCGTCGCCCGCGAGCCTCGCCGATCTCGCCGCGCATCGCTGCATGGTCCACCGGCAGAACGACAACGCGCACGGCGTGTGGCGCTTCGTGCGCGACGGCGAGGTCGAGGTCGTGAAGGTGCGCGGCGCGCTGTCGAGCAACGACGGCGACATCGTGCTCGGCTGGGCGCTCGACGGCCATGGCATCCTGATCCGGTCCGAATGGAATCTCGCGAAGTATCTGGGCAGCGGGCGCCTGAGGCTCGTGCTGCCCGAATACGCGTTGCCGTCGGCCGATCTGTTCGTCTATTACCCGAGCCGGCAGAATCAATCGGCGCGCGCTCGCGCGCTGATCGATTTTCTCGCCGGACGTCTGGGTGCGCCCGAGCCGGCGGGCGACAGGCCCGCCGCCCGGTGAGGCGGCCGCCGCGCGTGAGATAATCGGCGTCCCACCGCCAGCGATGATGCGGCCCCGCCGCGCCCGATACGTTGAACCTCCAGCCCGTTTCCCTCGACCAGATCGACGATTTCGACGAGATCGTCGACGTCCGCACGCCGCTCGAATACGCGGAGGATCACATTCCGGGCGCGCTGAACGCGCCTGTCCTCAGCAACGAAGAGCGGGTGATCGTCGGCACGATGTACAAGCAGGTGTCGCCGTTCGAGGCGACGCGCGTCGGCGCGGCGATGGTCGCGCGCAACATCGCCGCGCATCTCGACACGACGTTCGCCAACCGTCCGCGCAACTGGCGGCCGCTCGTCTACTGCTGGCGCGGCGGCAAGCGCTCCGGGTCGATGACCGTCTGGTTCAACATGATCGGCTGGCGCGCGCGGCAGCTCGACGGCGGCTACAAGTCGTATCGCCGCTCGGTCGTCGACGCGCTCGGCCAGTTGCCGCCCGAATTTCGTTACGTCGTCCTGACGGGCAATACGGGAAGCGGCAAGACGCGCCTGCTGCATGCGCTCGCGCAGGCGGGCGCGCAGACGCTCGATCTCGAAGCGCTCGCCGCGCATCGCGGCTCGCTGCTGGGCGCGCTGCCGAGCGGCGAGCAGCCGTCGCAGAAAGCGTTCGATACGGCGCTCGTCGGCGCGCTGCGCGGCTTCGACCGCGAGCAATCCGTGTTCATCGAAGCGGAGAGCCGGCGCATCGGCGCGATCACGCTGCCGCTCGCGCTGCTGGCGGGCATGCATGCGGCGGATTGCGTGAACGTCGAGACCGAACGCGACGAGCGCGTCGAGCTGCTGTTGCAGGACTACGGGCATTTGTTCGATCAGGCCGCGTTCTTCAAGATCCAGCTCGAGAAGCTCGTGCCGATGCACGGCCACGCGCGAATTCGGAAGTGGCACCAGATGCTCGACGAAGGGCGGCGCGGCGAGCTGTTCGAAGAACTCGTCGATGTCCACTACGATCCCGCCTATACGCGCAGCAGCCGCGCGCATTTCGCTCGCTTGCCGCAGGCCGAGCATTTTCCGTTCAGGCCGATCGCGAGCGACGTCGTCGAACAGGCGAGGGCGTTGCTCGCGTATCTCGACGCGGCGGGCGCGAGCGCGTGCGGCAAGCGGGCTTGATGCGTACGTAGCGCGCAAACCGCTTGCACGCGGTGCGCCGCACGTGCTGGCGCTGTCGTGCGCTGCGTTTCGCTAGTCTTTTCTCCAGCGGCTGCCGACCCCGCATGCGCGCTCGAGCGATCGGCAATCCTGACTGACGGCTTTCAATGCATGTTTCGAGCACTCGCCTGAGCGATGCATCGATGCGCATCCGCCCGATCGCGTCGCGCACGCACGCCAGCCCTTGCCGGCTGTAGGCGGCGCCCTTCAGTGCTCGATCGTATCGCCGCCGTCCAGCGATGCCGCACGCGTCGCGTGACGCCGCCGCGCATGCTTCGCGCCGCGCAAGAGTGCTTCGATGCGTCCGCGGACCGTACGCGCGCGATCAACCCGCTCGCATCGGCATCGTGCGGGCCGTGCGTACAACGGCGCGGGAACATGGGCTCGGTCCGCGCAACGCGCATGACGAGGTACTGCGATCACTGTACGGGCAACATCGCTCTGCCTCTCGATCGAATTCAACCGAAGCGGAAACGCTCGGAGTGCAGATCAATTCGGGAAGACGCTACGCGTGTGCGTCGTCTTCGCCCCGGCGGAACACGCGTGCATCGTCGTAGTAGTCATAGAGACCGGCGAAGCGTCCCCAGTCGATCGCGACACGCAGCGTATTCGCCGCATCGAACGGATTCAGCCGGTCGAGCAGCTCGAGCTCGAAGCGCTCGCGGGGCGCCTGGTGGCCGGCGCGCTCGTCCAGCACCTGGCGAATGTGCGCCGCAAGCGGAACGAAATGTTCGAGATGCTCACGAAAAAGCTGCTTGCGTTCGCTCGCGCTGCCCTGCGCATAGGCGTGGCCCGCGGCCGTCAGCCGCAGCGCGCCGTCGTGCAGCTCGGCGAACTCGAGCACGTGCAGCGCGACCGCGAGCGGCAGCAAGTCGTTCACCGGCATCGCGAGCGCCGATGCGAGCCGCGGCAATTCCGCGCAGCCGTCGCGCGCATGCAGGACGAACGCATCGACGAAGCCGTCGAGCCGATGACTCGACACGTTCGGCAGTCGTTGCGCGGGAACGCCCGGTTTGCCGTTTCGCGCGGCGACCGCATCGGCGATGCGTGTCGTGAGCGCCGCATAGATATCGTCGACGATGCGCTGCAGCTTCGGATCGAGCCGATTGCGCGGATAGCCGAGCGGAATCGGCACCTCGGCGAGGATGCGGCCCGGATGCGCGCCGAGCACGAGAATCCGGTCGCACATCAGCACCGCTTCTTCGATGTTGTGCGTGACCATCAGCACCGCGTCGATCGACAGTTGGCGCGCGTGCCACAGGTCGAGAAAATCGGTGCGCAGCGTGTCGGCGGTCAGCACGTCGAGCGCGGAGAACGGCTCGTCCATCAACAGCAGCGCCGGATCGCCGGCGAGCGCGCGCGAAGCCGACGCGCTGCCGCATGCCGCCCGACAGCTCGCGCGGATACGCGGATTCGAAGCCATCGAGGCCGATCAGCTCGATCGCCGACTTCACGCGCTTGCGAGCTTCGTCCGGCGGCACGCGGATTGCGTCGAGCCCGAGCTCGACGTTTTCGGCGACGGTGAGCCACGGATAGAGCGCGAAGGTCTGGAACACGACGCCAATGCCGGCGGCGGGGCCGTCGAGCGGCTCGCTGCGATATTCGACGCGCCCGGCGCTCGGCTTGACGAGCCCGGCCGCGATGCGCAGCAGCGTCGACTTGCCGGAGCCCGAGCGGCCGAGCAGGCCGAGGATCTCGCCTTCATGGACCGTCAGGTCGATGAAGGCGAGCACGGGCAGCGGTTCGCCCGACGGCTTGGCGAACGACATGCTGACGCCGCGCAGCGCGACCACGGGCGTGTGCGCATCGTCGGCGGAGGCGGGCGGCGAAGCGGGGGCGGGGCGTGTCGGCGTGGACATGGCGGCACCTAGTCGAGACGGCAGCGGCGTTCCGCAAACGCATAGAGCGGCCGCCACATCAGACGATTCATCGCGATCACGAGCAGCGACATCGCGGCGACGCCGAGCGCGATTCGCGGATAGTCGCCCGCCGCGGTCGTCCGCGCGACGTACGCGCCGAGTCCGGATGCGTCGAGTCCGGATGCGTCGAGCGTCGTGTGTCCCCAACCGACGAGCTCCGACACGATGCTCGCGTTCCATGCGCCGCCCGACGCGGTGATCGCGCCCGTCACGTAGTACGGCAGGATGCCGGGCAGCACGACCTCGCGCCACCACGTCGGCGTGCGTACGCGCAGGCTCGCCGCCGCTTCCTTCAGATCGTCGGGGAACGCGGTCGCGCCGGCGATCACGTTGAAGAGGATGTACCACTGCGTGCCGAGGATCATCAGCGGACTGAGCCAGATCGCGGGCGTGAGCTTGAAGTGCGCGATCACGAACACGGCGAGCGGGAACAGCAGGTTCGCGGGAAACGCGGCGAGGAACTGCGCGATCGGCTGCACGAACGCGGTCGCGCGCGGCCGCAGGCCGATCAGCACGCCGACCGGCACCCAGACGGCCGACGCGACGCCGATCAGCACGAGCACGCGCGCGAGCGTCAGCGCGCCGTTGCGCGCGACGGCGGCGACATCGGCCCACGCCAGCACGGGCGCCGCGAACCGGAAGAGCCCGATGCCCGCATAGACGATGCCCGCCGCGCACAGTGAAATCCAGGCGACGCGGCCGATGCGCCGCGACAGCGAACGCATGCGTGCGAATGGGGTTATTCGCACTGCAACTTCCGCGCGAAGCGCGTAAATTGAAAGAGATGCGCCGTTGCGTGAGTGACGGCGCGACCGCGGCCGCGATCGTTGACTCAACGCAATGTTCCGGCGAAACCGCGGTCGAGAATGATCGGACCAGCCGCCTTGCGCGGCGTCGCGCGACGGCGCGTCGCGAGCGGCGCGCACGCTCGGACGGCGGTCGTCCGGAGACGATTCATGCATCCTGCGAAGACGCCCTTTCTTGCCGTGCGGGACGTCGCTCGCCCGTTGCTCGGCAATTCGGCCGATTTCTACGAATCGATCGACATGACGACCGATGCCGACGTGATGCTGCTCGGCGAGGCGACGCACGGCACGACCGAGCGCTATCGGATGCGTGCGCAGATCACCGCGCGTCTCGTCGACGAATGCGGTTTCGACACCATTGCGACCGAGGGCGACTGGCCCGATGCGTGGCGCGTGATTCGCTACGTGCAGGGCGACGCCGCGATCGGCGAAGCCGACGCGGCGCGCGCGGACTTTACGCGTTTTCCCGCATGGATGTGGCGCAATCGTCCGATGCGCGAATTCGTCGGCTGGTTGCGCGATCACAATGCGACGCTGCCGCGCGAATCGCGGGTCGGTGTCTACGCGCTCGATCTGTATGGCCTGTACCGGTCGGCGGGCGCGGTGATCCGCTCTCTCGACGACGTCGATCCCGACCAGGCCGAACTCGCGCGGCGGCGCTACGCGGCGCTCGATCACGCGCGCGAGCCGAGCGCATACGGCTATGCGATTGCAACGGGGGCACGACCCGCCGCGACCGCCGATGCGGTCACGCAATTGCTTCAGCGTCGCTCGAGCGAAGCGACTTGTCTCGCGCAAGACGGCATCGACGCGCTCGATGCGCGGTTTTTCGCGCAGCGCAACGCGCAAGTCGTCGTCAACGCGGAGACCCGCTACCGCGCGATGTTCGGGCCGCGCGCGAACACGTGGAATCCGCGCGATTCGCACATGCGCGATCGGCGTGATCTAGCTGCCGGAGACGGAGCGCGACAGTCATTACTTCATGTCGTCGATCACCGGGCAGTTCGACGCGCTGTTCCATCTCGACGAGACGAGCCCGCTCGAACCGCTCGCGCCGCCCGATGTGCGGCATCCGCGCGAGAAGCCGGTGCCGGCGTCGTGACGGCGACGCAGGCATGGAGAATGCAATGCAGACGCAAGAAGTACGGATACCTATCGGAAAAGTCGAATTGAACGGCATCCTCGCGACGCCCGAGCATGCGCCGGGAATCGTCGTGTTCGCGCACGGCAGCGGCAGCAGCCGGTTGAGTCCGCGCAACCAGGAAGTTGCGGCGGTGTTGCAGCGCGCGGGCCTCGCGACGCTGCTGTTCGATCTGCTGACGGTGGAAGAGCAGCGGCGCGACGCGGTGACGGCCGAGTACCGGTTCGCGATCGCGTTCCTCGCGCGCCGGCTCGTCAGCGCGCTCGACTGGCTGCACGAGTGGCCGCACGTCGGCGAGCTGCCCGTCGGCCTGTTCGGCGCGAGCACGGGCGCGGCGGCGGCGCTGATCGCGGCCAACTCGCGCGCTCGCGCCGTGCGAGCGGTCGTCTCGCGCGGCGGCCGCCCCGATCTCGCGGGCGACGCACTGCCGCGCGTGCGTGTGCCGACGCTCCTCATCGTCGGCGAGCGCGACGAGGAAGTGATCCGGCTGAACCGCCTCGCGGCCGGCTGGCTCATCGGCGAGTCGAAGCTCGTCATCGTGCCGGGCGCGACGCATCTGTTCGAGGAGCCGGGCACGCTCGACGAAGTCGCACGCCTCGCGGCCGACTGGTTCGTCGCGCATCTCGGCGGCGATCGGGAGGCGCACAAGCGGAGCCGAAGATGACGAACCTCGTTCGCGACGGCGTGTTGCTGACCGACCTGTACGAATTCACGATGCTGCAGTCTTATTTCGATTGCGGGATGAGCGATACGGCGACATTCGAGTTCTTCGTTCGCACGCTGCCCGAGCATCGCAACTTCCTGATGGCGGCGGGCCTCGAACAGGTGCTCGACTATCTCGCGTGCCTGAAGCTCGACGCCGACGAAATCGAGGGGCTCGCGAGCACGGGGCTTTTCAATGACAGGTTTCTCGCGTCGCTCGAATCGCTGCGCTTCACCGGTTCGGTCCACGCGATGCGCGAAGGCACGGTGTTCTTCATCGACGAGCCGATCCTGCAGATCACCGCGCCGCTGCGCGAAGCGCAACTGATCGAGAGCCGCGTGATGAACCTGCTGCATTACGAGTCGATCGTCGCGAGCAAGGCCGCGCGCGCGGTGCTCGCGGCGCCGGGCAAGACGCTCGTCGATTTCGGGCTGCGTCGCGCGCACGGCGCGGAAGCGGCGCTGCTGTCGGCCCGCGCGAGCTACATCGCGGGCTTCACCGGCACCGCGACGCTGCTCGCCGGCCTGCGCTACGGCATTCCCGTGTACGGCACGATGGCGCATTCGTACGTGCAGGCGCACGACAGCGAATCGCTCGCGTTCGAGCATTTCGCCCGTTCGTTCCCGCGCAACGCGATGCTGCTGATCGACACATACGACACCGAAGCGGCCGCGTACAAGGTGATCGACGTCGCGAAGAAGCTCGCGCGCGACGGCGTCGAGGTGAAAGGCGTGCGGCTCGACAGCGGCGATCTCGCGCAGCACGCGATGCGAGTGCGCGCGATCCTCGATCGTGCAGGGCTGCGGCAGGTGACGATTTTCGCGAGCGGCAATCTCGACGAATACAAGCTGGAAGCGCTGATCGGACAGGGCGCGCCGATCGACGGCTTCGGCATCGGGACGCGGATGAACACGTCGGCGGACGCGCCGTATGCGGATTGCGCGTACAAGCTGACCGAGTACGCGGGCGTGGCGCGCCGCAAGCGCTCGGAGGGCAAGGCGACGTGGCCGGGACGCAAGCAGGTGTACCGCCGCTGTCGCGACGACGGCGCTTTCGATGGCGACAGTCTCGCGCTGCACGACGAAGCGCATCCGGGCGTTGCGTTGCTCGAGCCGTTCGTGATCGACGGCGAGCGCGTTGCATCGTTGCCGAGCCTGGCCGACGTTCGCGCGCACGCGCGTGGCCAGCTCGACGCGCTGCCCGCGGCGCTGCGCGATCTCGCGCACGCGGCCGATTATCCGGTCGCCGTGACCGACGCGCTCACCGCGCTCGCGCAACGGATCGACGCGCAGACGGCGGGCGATGCGCACGCATAGTGCGACGTTCCGTGCGTCGCGCGTCGACGCACATTCTTGCATGCAAGCGCATGCAATCGAACGAGCCGCGGCATCGCGAGGACGTCCATCGCGACGCGGCGAAGGAGGCGTGATGAACGATTATTTTCGCGATCGCGTCGATGCAGGCAGGCAGCTCGCCGCGCATCTCGCCGATTATGCGAACCGCAGCGACGTCATCGTGCTCGCGCTGCCGCGCGGCGGCGTGCCGGTCGCGTACGAAGTCGCGAAGGCGCTGCGCGTGAAGCTCGACGTGCTGATCGTCAGGAAGCTCGGCGCGCCCGGCAATCCGGAGCTGGCGATGGGCGCGATCGCGACGGGCGGCGTCGTGCTGCTCGAGCAATCGGTGCTGCGCGCGATGTGCGTGTCCGAACGCGAACTCGCCGACACGATCGAGCGCGAGCGCGACGAACTTGCGCGGCGCGAGGCCGCGTATCGCGGCGATCGCGCGCCGCCCGACATCGAAGGCCGGACCGTGATCGTCGTCGACGACGGGATCGCGACGGGCTCGACGATGCTCGCCGCAATCGAAGCGGTGCGTGAGCGCAAGCCGGCGAAGCTCGTCGCGGCGGTGCCGGTCGCATCGCCGAGCAGCGCGGAGAAGGTGAAGGTGGCGGCGGACGCGATCGTCTGCGTGATGCGGCCGGACTGGCTGATGGGCATCGGCCAGTTCTATCGGGACTTCGATCAGACGAGCGACGACGAAGTGCGGGCGCTGCTCGGCCGCGCGCGCGAGTGGGAGCGGCCGGGCGGAGAGGATGCTTCGACGGCCGGTGCCGGCCCCAACTGAAGGCGGCCGGCCGCACGATGTCCGATCAACCCGCGGCGGCGGCCTTCGGGGGCGCTTCGTTCGCGCTCGGCGCGGCGGGCGCGGTCGTCAGAGGCTGCAGCGCCGGCGCGAGCGATTTGAGCAACTGCACCGCCATCGCGCTCGTGAAATCGTAACGCGCCGCGTACGGCTCGTGGACGTAGGCGGTCAGTACGCCGAAGAATCGATCGTCGAGCGAGAACGCGAACGTCGCACTGCGATTGACCTTGCGCGATTCGATCAAGCGCGCGCCGCGCGCGTACACGTTGAAGCGCTGGTCGCCCGTGCCGGTCTTGCCGTATACGGGCAGCGTCAGGCCGTCGGGGAACGTCAATCCCTGGGCGAGACGGCGGCCCGTGCCTTTCTGCACGACGTCGCCGAGCAGCGCATGCACCTGGTTCGCGATCTCAGGCGACAGCAGCGGTTGCGGCTGCGCGGCCGCGCGAATGAAGCGTGTCTCGTACGGCGTGCCGTGCGCGAACTCGAGCGACGAGATCCGCTCGTTCGGCACCTTCGCGCCGTTGTTCGCGATCAGGCCGACGAGCTTCGCGAGCGCGGCCGGCTGATCGCCCGACGCGCCGATCGCCGCCGCGTACGACGGCGTCAGATGATCGAACGGATAGCCGAGCGCGCGCCACGATTCGCCGATCGCGTCGTACGCGCGCAGCTCGACCATGCGCTTGATGCGGCGATCCTGCGTCGCGTGATAGCGCGTCTTGAAGAGCCACGAGTACGACGTCATCCGTGCGTCGCGGCTCGCCTTCTGCACGTCGTCGAGCGGCGCGCCCGGATGCCGGCGCAGATACGCGAGGGTCCACAGCGCGAGCGGATGCACGCCGGCGATATAGCCGCGATCGTTGAGGTTGAATCGGTCGATCGCATACTTCGCATAGAGCGTCTCGAGCGTGTCGTCCGACAGCTTCGCCGCGGCCGGCGTGCCGTGCAGTGCGGTGCGCATCTTCGCGTCGAACCACGCGCGCGGCTGCTCGGGCGCGACGCTGCGCAACACCGTCGCGACGCGCGGCGGCGACTTGCGCACATTGTCGAGCATCGCGGCGAGCGCATCGTCGCCGGACTTGCCCGCGTATTTCGTGTAGAAGCGCTTCACGTACACGCGGCTCTCCGCGTCGACGAAGCGCAGCAGATAGTGCTGGCGCTGCGCGGGATCGTCGAGCCACGATGCGGACGGCCCGCTCGTGCGGATCATCTCGTAATGGACGATGTCGCGCATCAGCCGCACGAACACGAGGTTCACCGAGTTCTGGAACGCGACGTGCACGGTCAAGATCCTGCCGTTGTCGGATTTCTCGAAATTCGTGAAGCTCTGCGCGCCGCCGCCCGTGTAGAACGTCTCGCCCGGACTCGCCGAATACTTGCGCTCGACGGCCGCCGCGAGCATCGCCGGCAGCGAACGGTCCTGCGTGTGCGCGAGATAGTCGAGCGCCCAGCGCGTGAGCGCATCGGTCGGATCGGGCTTCACCTTCGCGAGCTCGGCCGTGCTCATGTCCGCGTAGCGCGTGTGCAGCTCGGAGATGATCTGCAGATACGTGACGATCGTGCGCAGCTTGGCGGTCGAGCCGAGGTTCAGGCGCGCGCCCTGGTTGATGTCGAACGGCTGGTCGACGCTGTCGGTCTGTACGCGCAGCAGGTTCGCGCCGTTGCGGCGCTCATAGAGCGTGAAGCTGTACAGGATCTTCGACGGATCGTCGCCCGGGCGCAGCATCTCGAAGCCGTAGAGGCCGGCCTCGCGCGCGCCGTCGCGCGTCGCCGCGCGCGCGAGGCCCGCGGCGACCGCCTGCTGCACCTTGTTGTTCAGCGTGTCGGTCGCGCGCAGGTCGAGGCGGTCGAGCTGGTAGACGTTGTCGATGCCGAGCGCGCCGAGCAGGTGCGAACGCGCGGACGTTACTGCCTTGCGCGTGACGAACGACTGCGCCTCGGTCGCGGCGGGCGCCGCGCTGCGCTCGATGTGCGCGGCGAGCGCGGCGTCGCGCAGCGCGGGCGTGATCACGCCGCCTGTCGCGAGCAGGCGCAGGTAGCTGTCGGTGAGCCGCTGCAGCGTCGGGTAGCCGCGATTCAGGAAGTACGACGGCGCGCGCTGCGCGATCATCAGCGACAGCACCTGCCGGAACGCAGTCCCTTGTGCGTCGACATTGTCGGGCGTCGTCGGCGCGGCGAGCAGCCGGTTCGCTTCATCGAAGTCGCGGCCGTACCACGCGGTAAGGCCGTCGCCGATGCCCGTGATTTCGCCGACGCGCGGGCGCGCGGCGAGCGGCACCGAGTTCAGGTAATGGACGACGATCGCGTGGCGCGCGGCCATCGTCTGCGGTCCGTTCAGATACGCGCGCACCGATGCCGACGCGATCTGCCGGAGCTTCTCCGGCGGCGTCGCGGTGCGGCCGTCGGGCGAGTGGCGGAATTTCTCGAGTTGCGTCGCGAGCGTGCTGCCGCCGGGCGTTGCCTGATGGTGGTTCACGAAGCGCAGCCCCTGGTCGGCGAGTGCGCGGCTGAAGCGGCCCCAGTCGAGCGCCGGATTGCGGTTCGGCTGGTTCGGATCGAGCAAATAACGATCCTCGATGAAGAGGAGCGATTGCACGACGAGCGGCGGGATCGTCTCGAAGTCGCCGTAGACGCGGTGCGGATAGGCGATGCCGAACAGCGGCGAGCCCGTCGAGTCGACGATCGACAGGCCGGCCTGGTCTTTTTCGTCGTACGGCAGGAAGAGACCGTCGTCGGCGAGCGACAGCATCCGGTCGGACGCGCGCGCCTGCGACGCGACGACGAAGCCGTGCGACAGCAGCCGCTGCTGGAACGACGGCAGCAGCGCATAGCCGAGACGCAGGTCGTACGGACCGTTTTCAGGGAAGCGGATGCGGTCGCTCGCGCCTTCGTCGACGCTGTAGCCGACATCGCGCGTCAGTTCAGACAAGAAGCGCGCTTGCAGCCGGGAGGTTTCGATCTCGATCTGGATGAGGCGCGCGACGATCGCGAGCACGACCGCGACGATCACGATCAGCGACCACTTGAGCGCTTTCCAGAACGACAGGGTTCCGGTCGGGCGAAGGGGAATCCGAATCAGCGGCCGATTCATGGCGGCGTCTCCCGGCGGGCACCGGCACTTGCCGAGCCCATTTTGCTTAGTTTAGTACCGATTCGTGCAAGCCACCCCATGGGTTGACACCGAAAAACCACAGTGCGTATGGAAACGTTTCCGCTTTCGCGCGGCTTGCGGCGCGTGGCGGCGATGCCCGGAAATGGTGCGACGCGAACTGGTCGTACGGATTGAGGCGCGCGACTTACACCTACGCTGACCTTCGCTGACGATTCAGGCGATCGCGCAACGCACCGCCCATCGCATCCGCGCACTGAACGCGCGCGGCGAGCGGCGGCATTCGGCGGTGCGCCTTGGCAAAATCGGGTAGCTTCGCTCGCTGTTCGGATGGGCGAGCGAAGCTACACAAGCTGCACGATCCCGCCGCGCGGCGCGCATCGATACAGTTCGCGGCCCGTGTCCCGCGAATGCACGACGAGCTGGATGAAGCCGTTGGGCGGCGCGTGCAGCGCGAGGAAGCTGTCCATCACGTCGATGAACACCTTCAGGCTGCTCATGACGAACGCCGCTTCGTTCAACGTCAGCGTGACCTCGATGCCGCGCACGAACGTCGGCATCGGCTTCACGGCCATCCAGCGCACGGCGGCCTTGTGATCGAGATTCACGATGCCGTCGATCTGCGCAATCGCGCTCGACGCGCGCGCCGCGTACTGAACGAGCAGCGACTTCAGCGCGCCGAGTCCCGACGGCTGCAGCAGCAACGCGTGCGGCGTCATTGCCGCGATCAAACGCCAGAGCGCGCCGTGGTCGCGCGGGAACCGGCGGGGCTGCGTCGGCCGGCGCAGGATCGTGATCCGGCCCGGCAGATTGTCCTTCTCGTTGAGCAAGTCGCCGTCGGGATCGCCGATCGGCAGCGTCTGCGGATAGTCGCCGTTCGTGCAGGTCAGCTCGACGTTCAACTGATCGGCGCGAGGCTTGACGGGCGCGCCGTCCGCGTCGACGAGCTTGAGCGCCGCGGGCGCGGTCGATTGCGCGCCGTCCGCATACGGATCGCGCTCGGCGATCCAGTAGACCTGCTCGTTGCGACCATGCCGCCCGTGCAGCAGCGAGCGATACGGCGTCACGTCGAGGTTCTCGCCGTGCTCGCCTTCGCGCGCGATGCGCACCGCGTCGATCGATCGCACTTCGATGCCGTTCGACTTCAGCGCCTGCGGCGTGACGGGATACGCGCTTGCAGCGTCTCGCAGCGAGATCGGCATCGCGTCCTGACAGAACAGATTGACGATCGGCGTGCAGAAGAGACGCAGGTTCGAAGCGCAAAGCGTGTCGAGCACGCGCGCGTGCGACGAATCCAATGCGAGGTCGACGACGGGCAGGTGCAACGAGATGCGCCTGCCCGTGCCGGCGGCGCGCGCGATACGCGCGACGTCGAGGTCGACGAAATCGAATTTGGCCGGGAATGCGAAATATTCCATCAATAGCCGGAACGGCGACGCACTGTGCGCGGGATCGAGCAGCGCGCCTTCGTCGGCGAATCCCACCGGCGCGAGCGGCACCTTCGACAGCGGTTTCCAGCGCCCGTCGCCATCGAGTTCGACGAACGCGGTCGGCACGCGCATCGCGAGTGTGTCGAGGAGCGCGGCGACGAGCGGCGCGTCGCCGTGCAGATGCACGCGCAGGCTGCGCGCGCGCGGCGCTGCGAGCACAGGCCGGGCGGTCAGTGAATCGAACGTGATCGACACGATGCCGGCCGACGACGGCGGCATCCGCGCGGCGGACGGCGCGGCCGACGCCGGGCGATAGCGTGCGTCGACGATCGTCACGGGCGTGAGCGCGACGTCGTACGCGGTGCGGAACCGGTTTGCGCCGACCCGGCTTTCGAGCGTGGTGCCGCGCTGGATCGTCACGCCTTCCGTCAGCTGGCTGAACATCGATGCCGCGTCGAATTGCGCGATCGCACACGCGGGAAACGGACGCAGATAGTCGGGGCACGCGGTCTCGAGCAGCGCTTCGGTGAATGCCGGGTAGTCGTCGTCGAGCGTCTCGCCGATCTGCGCGCCGAGCAGCGCGAACGACTGGAGCATGCGCTCGACGTGCATGTCGTCGGTGTGGCCGTCGGCGATGCCGAAGCGCGTCGCGATCTTCGGATGGCGCATCGCGAATTCGCGCACCGCGTTGCGCAGCAGCGCGATTTCGCGTTCGTAGTAGGGGAGGAGGTCGTTCATTGGAAAGAGCCGATCCGGGTTCGAGCCGATTCGCGTGATCGCATGCGGGGCGCTGTCACGCGTGCTGCGCGGGCGCGCCGGGGCCGACGGAGTGCCGCTTCCGGCGGATGGCGGCGGGGTTCCCGGAATTCAGGCGAGGTCGGCATGATTTTGCGTCATTCATTAAGTGCCGGATGGCGGCGTTGCCTTCGGGGTCATCGGCCGCGCGGCAGGTCCGAATGCGACGCACGCGCGCCATGGCGAATCTCGAAGCAGCGAACGAGAAGTCGCTGCCGTCATTTTCCGGATAGGCATCGAGTGGCCACATTATTGCCGCTTTTTCGTTCGAATCGACGTCAGCGCAATGATCGAATGCTAACGGACGATTGATGCTTGCAGCAGCATCATTAAACCAGGATTGACTGGGCCAACGATGAACATTCGAGGCGATCATGCGACTGCATGACATGAAAGGTATTTTCAATGTCGGAAGCAGTCGGCATGACAATCGTCGAGATGATGCTGTCCGGCCCGTGTTCATGTTCGGCGATTTTCGGTGCAACGGTAAATTATCGCAACCATTCGTTGTCTCGTTCGATTTGGCGCCGCTCGATCCGGTCATCGAATTGAAACACCTGACGACGGGCGGCGATTATCGTTTGGTTTGCGTCGGCACGTGCAAACGGTTGCAGCGCGATTCGCCGTATTGGCGAATGCCGGAGGCGCAAGAACGGATCGAGCGTATCGGCGAGCGCGCGGGCGCAAAAGCCACCGCTTCTTCGGCGCACGCGACGCCTTGACGGAACGCGCGCTGCTGCCGAAGATTCGAGGCAGGTCGCGCGGATGACATGACGCGCGATCAAGCTGTCGGCGCGGATGCGACGATCGATGTCGACGCGCGGCGCCAGGCCGCCTTCGGCGCGTGAAAAAAGCACCGAAGGCGAAGGCGGCGCCGATTCACCGCCCAACCCGCAAGCGCGGCCGCCCTCCGCCCGGAATCGGGCAAGCGCCGCGCCGGCGCAACTCACGGACTCGCGCAACCATGGCTTCGACCCGGAACCGCATGCGTCGCCACCTGAAGATCCTGTCGGGCCTGATCCTGCTCTGCTTGCTGCTCGCGATCGCGGGCGCGGCGGCGTATCTGCGTTCGAGTCTCCCGCAGCTCGACGGCGACGTCCGCGCCCCGACGCTCGGCGCGCCGATGACGGCCGAGCGCGATGCGTTCGGCGTGCCGACGATTTCCGCGCGCGACCGGTTCGACGCCGCTTACGGAATCGGCTATCTGCATGCGCAGGACCGCTTCTTCCAGATGGACATGCTGCGCAGGAGCGGCGCCGGAGAGCTGTCGGAGCTGTTCGGGCCGATCGCGCTCAACGTCGATCGCGATCATCGCCTGTTCCGATTCCGCGCGCTCGCTGCGGCCGTCGTCGCGCATTTGCCGCCCGACGACCTGCGCTTGCTGCAGCGCTACACGCAAGGCGTCAACGACGGCCTGGCGGCGCTGCGCGCGCGCCCGTTCGAATACGCGCTGCTGCGCATGCAGCCGCAGCCGTGGCGACTCGAAGATTCGATGCTCGTGATCTGGGCGATGTACTTCGATCTGCAAGGCCGGCTCGCGTCGCGCGAGTTCGCGCGGCACTGGCTGCAAGCGCACTCGACGACCGAGCAACTCGCGTTTCTGCTGCCGTCGTCGAGCCGATTCGACGCGCCGCTCGATGCGCCGGGTGTCGCCGCGCCGGTCGCGCGGGTCAGCGCGGCCGCGCCCGCGTGGCTGCGCGAAGCGAGACCCACCGCGCCGATCGACAGCGTGTCGCTCGACGAACGAGCGTCGGTCGGCAGCAACAACTGGGTGCTCGCGGGCAGCCGCAGCGTGCGCGGCGCCGCGATCGTCGGCGACGACATGCATCTTTCGCTCGGCTTGCCGAACATCTGGTATCGCGCGGCGTTCACGTTGTCGGGCGGCGTGGGGCCCGCGACGCGCGTCGTCGGCGTGACGCTGCCCGGCTTGTCGGCCGTCGTCGTCGGCAGCAACGGGCGCATCGCATGGGGCTTCACGAACGGCTACGCGGACTGCCTCGATCTCGTGCCGCTCGAGCGCGACGCGCGCGATCCGCGCCGCTTCAGGCTCGGCGACGGATGGCAGACCGCGCGCGAAAGCACCGAGACGATTCGTGTCCACGGCGGCGCGCCCGTCGATCTGACCGTGCTCGAGACGACGGCCGGCCCCGTGCGCGACATTGGCGGCAAGTTGTACGCGGTGCACTGGATCGCGCAGGCGAGTGGCGCGGCGAATGCGGCATTCGGGCGGATGACCAATGCGGCCAGCATCGAGGACGCGATCCGGATCGCCAACGCGGCGGGCCTTCCCGCGCAGAACATCGTGATCGGCGACAGCACGGGACGCATCGGCTGGACGATCGCGGGCGCGTTGCCCGACCGCAGGAGCCGGCCGGACAACGGCGCTTCGTCGTGGCAGGCGGCGCTGCCGCCCGACGCGTATCCGCGCATCGTCGATCCTGCCGGCGGTCAGTTGTGGACGGCGAACAACCGGCAATTGGCGAGCGATGCGTACCGGTTGATCGGCGACGGCGGCGCGGATCTCGGCGCGCGCGCGAGCCAGCTGCGCGACGGCCTGACGGCGCTCGGCCGCACCGACGAGCGGTCCGCGTACCAGCTCGATCTCGACGATCGCGCGCGCTTCATGACGCTGTGGCGCGACCGGGCGCTGCGCGTGCTCGACGATGCGGCGCTCGCCGGCCATCCGGCGCGCGCGGAATTCCGGCGGCTGCTCGTGAACGGCTGGACGGGACGGGCGAGCGTCGATTCGGCCGGATACACGCTCGCGCGCGGCTATTTGCATCGGCTCTACGACGTGATTTTCGGCGGTCTCGACGCGCGGCTGAAGCATCAGCAGCCCGACGCCGACTACGCATTGGCGAATCCGCGCTGGCCGGTCGTGATCGCGCGGCTGCTCGACGAGCAGCCGGCCGCGTGGCTGCCGCCCGACACGTCGAGCTGGCGCGACGTGCAACTGACGGCGATCGATCAGACGATTGCCGCACTGACCGGAAAGGGCGCGCCGCTCGCCGACGCGACCTGGGGCGAGCGCAACACGCTGCGGATCGCGCATCCGTTCGCGCGCAGCGTGCCGCTCGTGGGACGCTGGCTGTCCGCGCCCGCCGACCAGGTGCCGGGCGACGCGAACATGCCGCGCGTCGCCGGACCGAAGTTCGGGCAGTCGGAGCGGATCGTCGTGTCGCCGGGGCACGAGGAGGACGGCCTCTTCAACATGCCGGGCGGGCAGAGCGGGCATCCGCTCAGCCCGTTCTTTCTGGCGGGCCATGAGGCGTGGGTGAAGGGCGAGCCGATGCCGTTCCTGCCGGGGCCGACCGAGCATACGTTGCGCTTTGCGCCTTAGTTCGGCGCCCGAACGATCGACCTGGATCGACCTCGATCGTCGACGTTGCCGGTCGAGGCCGCCGCCGAATCGACCGCATCCGGATGCGAACCTTGCCGCGCGAAATGCCCGACTATTCGGCGAATGCGAATAGTCGCGAAGCGGCTTGAATCGGCGCTGTCGCGTGCTCTATTCTGCCCTGTTGACGATTCGAAGGGGGATAGCATGGACCGCATCCAGGCAATGGAAGTCTTCACCCGCGTGGTCGATGCGAACAGCTTCACGCGGGCTGCCGACACGCTCGGGATGCCGCGTGCGTCGGTGACGACGATCATCCAGAATCTCGAGGCGCTGCTCGGCGTGCGCCTGATGCATCGGACGACGCGTCGGCTGTCGCTGACGCCGGAAGGCGCCGCGTACTACGAACACTGCATCAAGATCATCACCGAGATCGCGGAGACGGACGCGAGCTTTCAGGTCGGCAACCGCAAGCCGAGCGGCGCGCTGCGCGTGCACATGCCGAGCTCGCTCGGACGGCGGCTCGTGATTCCCGCGCTGCGGGTCTTCCATCAGCGCTACCCGGACATCGTGCTCGATCTGGGGCTGTCCGATCGTCCGGTGGATCCGGTCGAAGAGGGGATCGACTGCATGATTCGCATCGGGCCGCTCGAAGATTCGTCGATGGTCGCGCGCCGGATCGGGATGCTCAAGCGCGTCACCTGTGCGTCGCCCGACTACCTGAAGCGCTTCGGCGAGCCGCAGGAGATCGCGGAACTGGCTGCGCACCACGCTGTGAATTTTCGCGCGAGCCATGGTTCGCGGCCGGTGCCGTGGGTGTTCGTGATCGACGGCAAGCCGGTCGAGGTCAGGCTGAACGGCGTCGTGACCGTCAACGATTCGGATGCCTACGTGACCTGCGGCGTCGAAGGCTTCGGCATGATCCAGCCGACGCTGTTCATGGTGCTGCCGCACCTGCTCGACGGATCGCTGCTGGAAGTGCTGCCGGGCTTCAATCCGAAGCCCAAGCCGATTTCGATCGTCTATCCGGACAACCGGCATCTGTCCGCGAAGGTTCGCGTGTTCGCCGACTGGATCGCGGAGTTGTTCGACTCGACGCCCGCGCTCGAAGGCGGCGAAGACTGGCGCGTCGGCGTGGCGGCGCGCGAGCGGAAGGCGAGCCGCGGGCAGGTCGCGGCGTAGCGGTTGCGTCGAGCGCGTTCGCATGCATCGAATGCATCGAGTGCATGCCGACGCAACGGCCGCCGTGCAACGGTCGCGTGCGCGTGAAACGCCGCGATCATTTGAGGAGCCGGCCGACGACGCTGCTGAGCGTGTTCAGATGAATCGGCTTGGGGATGAATTCGTCGAAGATCGTCCGATCCCCTTTGAGAATGGCCGATTCGTACGCGCTCACGCCGAGTATCGCCGTCTTCCTGCCGGCGTCGGGCGAAGTGGCCGAGCGAATCCGCTCGGCCACTTCGAAGCCGCTCAAATCGGGCAATTCCAGATCCAGCACGACGATGTCGTGCTGCCGTTCTCGGAAGCGCGTCACGCCGTTCTCGCCGGTGTCGCACAGATCCACCTGAATGCCCAGGGCTGTCAGCATCGAGCCCAACGTTTCGCGCGCGTTCTCGTTGTCGTCGACGACGAGCGCATGCAAATCGTGGTGCGGCGTCTGCGATGACGGCTCCGTCGCGTCGCCGAGTGCGTCGGCGCGGCCGGGCAGCTCGGCCGGGAGCGTGACGACAAACTCGCTTCCTTCGCCGACGACGCTCCGAACGTCGATTTTTCCGCGCAGTGCGGTGACGAGCTCCTGCACGACGGCGAGCCCCATGCCGATGCCGTCGACATGTCGGATGCCCGGGTCGTTCGCACGAAAGAAAGGCTCGAAGATCTTCGATAGAAGATTCTTTGCGATGCCGACACCGGTGTCGCGAACGGCGATGCGCATCGCCCGATTGGCCGGCGTGCCTGTCAGCTCCGCGGAAATCGCGATCGTGCCGCTGTGCGTGTATTTGATTGAGTTTTCGATCAGATTCGACACGATCTGCTGGATCAGCTTGCGGTCCGATTTGACGACCAGGCCGACCGGCTCGACGCGAAGCGACGCTTTCAGATGCTTGTCGCCGATCCTGCCGCGCAGCGGATCGAGGGCTTCCGCCAGCAGCGGAGCGATCTCCACGGTCTCGGATTGAACGGATCGATTCGTGGACCGAAGCTTGATGTAGTCTGTGAGTTCCTTCACTTGCGCTTCGAGCGACGCGGCCGAGTTCTGCAAGCGCTTGATCGTCTTCGTATTGGCTTCGGATTGCGGCCGTGCGAGCAGGACCTCGATGGACCCGCAGATCGCCTGCAAAGGCGTGCGCAATTCGTGGCTGACCATGCCGAGGAAAGCGTTTTTTGCCGCAATCATCTCGAATGCGCGATCCGATGCCTTTCTTTCCGCGTCGAGTGCCGCCTGCTGCCGTTCAAGCAGACTGCCGCGCGTGCGTATCGTGTAGAACAGCAGCAGGAACAGCGCCCCGAGGATGACGCCCAGCACGCCGCCCAACATGACGATGGCCCGCCGCTTCTCCTTCAACTGATGGAACGTGAAATCGCGTTGCTCCATTTCGATCGCGCGAAAGTAATTCGCGAGCGCGTTCACCTTGGGCCAGTATTCGGCGACGTCGCGCAACGTGCGCTTCGCGTCGTCCGGACGGTCGCGCAGCGCCGGGACGTCGCGATGCAAGCTCTTCATGAAATGGGCGAGGTCCCCGATGTCGTCGTGCGCCTTGGGGATGCTCAACCAGTATGCGGAGACCTCGGACGGCCGCTGCAGGAAGCCGAACGACGCTTCGAGGCTGTCGAGCTGAAGCAGCAGGGTGTCGAAGTCGCGATCCTGACGGGTCGCATAGAGAATCAGTTGCCGATCGAATCGGCTGAACGAGTTTCGGTATTGCGCAGCAGTCCAGAATACGCCTTCGCGCGGGCCTTCCAGAATGCCTTCCTTGACCGACGTCCCGAGCAGATCGAACAACAGGAATGCCCACGCGGCGAAGCCCAGGATCCACAAGGACCCCAGGACGACGATGATTTTTTCATTTCTCCATCTGACCTGGCTCATTTCACCGTGAGTCCGATGATCTGCCATGCAAACTTCGCTTCGCTGATCGGGGTCTTCAGCTCGTCCGGAAATTGGTCGCGCGGGTACATGATCCACAGCGGCCCGTAATTGTTGTTGTCCAGCACCTTGCCGTTCATCGTGCGCGCGAGGATGACGCCGTATTTGTCGGCATCGGAAGCCGGGATCGTGAACGTGTATTCGTCGATGCAATGGAATTCGATTTGCGCGCCGGTCGCGCCGACTGCCCTGAGTATGTCGCTCAGGCGCGGGCCGGTGAACGTGGCCTTCGGCGTCCAGCTGGTCGACGTGGTGATCGAATGCTGCGGCAAGGCCATCAGATCCTGCTCGGAAAAGACGTACGCGTGCCGTGCTGTCTGGTTGGTGCGCTCGATGTTCCCGTCGACGGTGAACTTGAAGGGGGCCGCGTGAGACGAAATCGCGACGCCAAGCAGCAGCGACAGCACCAGGCTTTTCATCCAGTCCATGGAAACTCGCATTTCTTATCCTTGCAAAGTGATGGTTCAACTCGCATGCGCATTGAGCGGGTACGCAATCTTCAGCGCGCGCGCCACTTCGGCAAACAAGATCGGCAGCCTGACCGGCTTCTCTTCGCAGCGGGCGTTGAAGTTCGAAACGATGTCCGCGATTTCGTCTTCGCTTGCCTCGCCGGTCGAGATCTTCCCGGTCAAGAGGAAGATCGGCGCATCGGGATTGTCGCTCGCGCGGATGCCGCGCACGAGGCCGGCGGCGGTTTCCGCGCCGAGCATCCAGTCCAGAATGTATCCGTCGAAGTCTTCGACTTCCAGCGCTTTGCGCAAGGATGCGCTGTCGTAATACGCGATCGCGGTGATGCCTTTTTCCGCGAAGTACTCGCATATCGTTTCGGCGACGTCGGGCGAGTCGTCGACAACCGCGATCCGCACTTCGTACGCGCTGCTTTCGCTCGACCGAAGCTCGATGACCTCGACCGGATAGGTACGGCCGGCGGGCGCCTGTTTCTTCTCATACACGATCCAATTGTCCTGCCACTGGAGCGCGACGAAATCCGACTCGACCTGGCTGCTGGCCTTCGTCGAAATCGCCGCGCGGCAGCGGAAGCGTCTCGTCTCGATGACGAGCGTCGCGTCGTGCATTTCGACGATCGTGCTCGATTGGGCGCCTTTGTCATCGAGCAGGATCGCGGGCGGCACGCCGAAGTAGGAGGCGATGTCCTGAAGCTGCGACAAATTCCACGGAATTTGTCCTTTCATCTTGCGCGTGACGACGGAAAAACTCAGGCCGAGGATGTTGGCGATCGTCGTGTTGTGACTACGTGGCGGAATGCCTGTCCGAGTGAGGAGATCTCGAACTTTGGTCGCGGTGATCAAGTCGGCGTTGGCCGGATCGGGGTGGGTCATCTCGATGCGCTCCTCAGTTGGATTTTTGGGTGGAAGAATAACAAATATGACGCGACACGCAAACTTGTTTCGTCGCAATTGGCTTGACATGCCAATTTTCTGCATTAATATGACATTTCGCGTCACTATTGTTTGGTGCGTCATGTTTGGCGGCGGATGAGGTCCGGCGATGCAGGTCTTCGACGCGAGAGAAAAAAAAAGGAATGCATCGGGCCGAACGATTCGACAAGAGGAACCTGAGAGAGGCCGTAGGCAGCGGCGTCCGACGACGGTGGTGTTGCTCCCGCCGCGTCGGGCTTATGGCTTGGTGCGGGTTCGACCGATTCTAATTTGTAGTCCAAATAAAACTCGGGGTCACACCAAATGCATTGCAGTTTGCTCGCATCGTCGCTGCTGTTGCTGACCGCGTGTGCACAGAATCCGTCCACGAGCGACATGGTACGGATATGCGACGACCACGGCTGTTCCGATCGACCGAAAAATCAGGTTTCCTATGAATTGAAGAGCGATGGTGCGGACCAGGAAGACCCGCGGCTCGCGGCGCTGAAGGAGCGCGCGAAGACGGAGCCGAAGGCGGCCTACGACCTGGGCCTGCGCTATTTCCGCGGCGACGGCGTCCGGCAGGACAGCTATCAGGCGCTCGCATGGATGCGCAAGGCCGCGGAGCACGGCAATCTGCAGGCGCAGAAGGCGCTCGGCGTCTTTTATCTGTTCGGCCTCGAAGAGATGGGCTCGGACCCGCGTGAGGCCGACAGGTGGCTGTCGATTGCCGCGAGCCGCGGCGACAAGGAATCGCAAAAGCTGCTCGAGCAGGCGCGTGCGGCGAAGCAAGCAGACGAAGACGACTACAAGTGGCGCGCGCAACGGCGTGACGTCTATTACGGCTACTGGTATTCGGGCTATCCGTACCTCGGGGTCTGGCGTCAGTCGGACTGGTACTGGTATTGACCGGGTGCCGGCGCAACGGGGCGATCGCAGGAGACCAACTCATCGCACGTCTTGCCGGGGGGCTTATCGGGATTCGCAGCGACGCATAAGCCGAACATAGACCAACTATATCGATAACGACATGAAGACCAACTTTTCCAACCCACTCATTCTCAAGGCCGCGAGCGTTGCGGGTCTGGCCGCTTCCCTTGCCGCGTGCGGCGGTATCGTTTCGCCCGGCGGACAGAACGCGGGCGTGACCGGCGCGGCGGGTGGTGCGGTGAGCGCCGGCGCAGCGGGTGGTGCGGTGAGCGCCGGCGCAGACCCGGCACTGCAGCGCTGCAGCGCGCCGCTCGGTACGATCGCGGTGGACGACGGCCGCAATGCGGACTGGTGGGGTCCATTCGGCAGCGCGACCAAGGTGACGAGTATCGATCCTTTGCTGCGCCTCGCGGTGCAGCAGTCGAACTGTTTCGTCATTACGTCGATCGGCAATCAGAAGAGCGATGCGCGCCTGATGCGGATCACCGACATGCAGCGCAATTCGGGTGAATACCGCGCCGGTTCGAAGCAGCACAAGGGGCAGCGCGTGGCGGCCGACTACTACATGGAGCCGCAGATCGTGATCAACGATTCGCCGATCGGCGGCGTCGGCAGCATGATCGGCGGCCTGATCGGCAACAGCGCGGTGGCGATGTTGGCGGGCAGCGTGAAGACGAAGGCGTCGGTCGTGACGCTGACGCTGTTCGACGTGCGCTCGGCGGTGCAGATCGCTGCGGCGGAGGGGAGCTCGACGGCCACCAATTATGGCGCGATGCTTGCCGGCTTCGGCGGAAACGTCGGTGGCGGCTTGGGCGGTTTTTCGACGACGCCCGAAGGCAAGGCGACCGTGGTTGCGTTCATCGATGCGTGGAACAAGCTGGTCGTCGCGGTGCGTAATTACAAGGCGCAGGATGTGAAAGGCGGGCTCGGGCGCGGCGGGCTGCTGCAGGTCAACTGACGCGTGGATGGGCGCGCCGACGACGTGTCCTCGTTGGGCGAGATTGGTTGGCGGCTCGCGAGTTCTTTCGACTTCGATCGTGCGTGATGCGGCTGTATCGTTGTAGGCCGTTGAATCGATTGCGGCAGTCTGCGGTCGAGGTCGAAGATGGGGCTGGCATCGCAAGCCGAGGGTTCGGTTCGGGGACCGGGATTTCGGCTTGGCGGAGGTTTCGGGTTCGTGGCGAACGCAGGCTGCTCGCTTGTTTCGGGCGACTCGAAAACTGTGACGGAGGCAATGGATGCTTCGGGCGATGCCGGCAGATGTGGTGGTGCCTTGTGCGCGGGAAATGCTGCGCCAAGCGGCTGGCTGAGTAGCAAAGAGAAAGCCCCTGGTAATCGGTTGATTACCAGGGGCTTCGGATTTTGATGGCGAATCAGGGAGGGCGGCCCACTCCAGGGGATTCGCTAGAAAAATCAACGCGTTGGCGTGTTAGTGAGCCGGGTTTCGTATGAAAAATAACAGTCCACTGATAATATCACCATCGTGGGCCGGCATGCTGAGCATTGGCCCGCACAAATGCCGATCCGCGTCGGCGTTGCATGGATGCCGACCGAGCACTTTTCTGCTGCTGAGTGGACGATGACAAACATAGATGACGATCTGGGGTCTGGGGTAAAGCTTGGGGATGTGCTTTACGCGATCGAGGTGCGAGAGTGGCCTGGCGGCCCCTTGGTTGGCTTAATAGTCATGCTGACCGACGGTCGTCGTCTCCATAGACGCAACAGAAGCCAACGTCAATAAAATCCGAGATTCGGGGCGACCTGTTCACACGGCCCCACTCGGCCCCAAGCCGATGTCGAAACCCAAGAGGCCCATCTAGCCGGCATTTGGTAGTCGCGTTAAAGGGGGCACGAGACGCTCGTGGCAACGACGAATGTAGTCGCCCACGCGCGCGTCCTCGCTTTTATGTTTTTCAAGCAAACTGGCCGTCAGCATGCACACCGTTGGAGTGAGGGCTATTTGGTATTCTTTATAGATGTCGTTGAGGATATCGTCGGCGATTGGTTCTGTCGGCTCTGCGTTCGGCTGGCTCATCTCTAGTTCCCCAAAAGAGTTGCAGAATTTTCGAGCTGTCGCAGGGTAGAGAGTGCTCGATGCCCGGACGTCTCTTTGCGCAAAGGTTTGGCAACCGGCGTGTTCCATGCCGGAGATGTTTCCTGCCAATGGCAGTGGCCGCTATTTGGCAAATTTGCGTCGGCAAATTTATACCGCTCGTTTGTCAAGCTGACAACGACCGTCCGGCGGAATTTGTGTAGTCAAAATCCAAGAGGTTTTAATGACGAAGTTCTGGACTAATCGTCGCCAATGACGAGAACATCAATCAGCGAGCGGCACAGCGCGTCCGCTTGCCATGAAGCTCGATGAGGTCCAACTTTGCGAACAAACGGACCGACGACAGGCTGCATTGCGTATGCAATTTGCATAAATCGAAGAGCGCAGATTGAACTGGCGTTGGTTTGAGCGCGACCCATCGTGCTGATATGATTCAGCGACCATTTCGGAGACCAACGATGGCATACGAAGCACAAATTAGTCGCAATAGCCCAACCGCGTTTTTGTTCGTCGTGGACCAGTCTGGCTCCATGTCGGACAAGATGTCCTCCGGCAAGAGCAAGGCGGAGTTTGTCTCAGACGCCCTCAATCGCACCTTGATGAATTTGGTGACCCGTTGCACCAAATCGGAAGGGGTTCGAGACTACTTCGACGTCGGTGTCATCGGATACAACGGCAACGGCGTGTCGAACGGATTGTCGGGCGCGCTCGGATCGCAAATCCTACATCCCATCTCGGCGTTCGAACAAAATCCGTCGAGAGTCGAAGATCGCAAGCGCAAGCAGGATGACGGAGCGGGCGGCATCGTCGAAACGACGATCAAGTTTCCCGTTTGGTTCGACCCGGTCGCCACGGGCGGGACGCCGATGCGCGCAGCGCTGACCCGAACTGCCGAGGAACTCGTCGCCTGGTGCGACGCCCACCCCGACAGCTATCCGCCGACGATCCTTCACGTGACCGACGGCGAGTCCACGGACGGCGATCCCGAAGAGCTTGCCAGCCACGTTCGCCAGATCCGCACGAATGATGGCGAGATGCTCTTGTTCAATCTCCACGCGAGCACGCTGGGGCACAACCCGATCAGCTTCCCGTCTGCCGAGTCCGGGTTGCCGGACAGCTTTGCCAAGTTGCTGTTTCGGATGTCGAGCCCCTTGCCAGACCACCTGATTCGGTTCGCGCAAAACGACGGCGCCGCCGTCGCCATGGAGGCGCGAGGATTCACGTTTAACGCGGATGCTGCGGAGATCGTTCAGTTCTTCGACATCGGAACGCGCGCCGCGCAATTGCGTTGAATTCATGATGAGACAGGAGTTCGCCGGCAGCGTCCCAAAGGAGTCCGGCAGCCCGGCCGCCAACGAAGACGCACTCGCGATCTCGGATGGTTCGAACCGCTTCGCGCTCTCGGACGGCGCGAGCGACTCGTACGATTCGAAATTGTGGGCCAAATTGTTGGCGAACCGTTTTGTAGCCGATCCGGGCGTGAACCCGGCATGGGTTGGCGGAGCTCTCGCGGACTACGGGGCAGCGCATGATTTTTCGGCGATGTCTTGGTCGAAACAGGCGGCCTTCGAGCGCGGCAGCTTCGCCACGCTGTTGGGCGGGGAATATCTCGCTGATCACCACGCTGTCGAGTTGCTGGCCGTCGGAGACAGTGTCGCGCTGTTGATCGACGGCGATCAATTGGTTAGCGCCTGGCCGTTCGACGATCCCGGTCGATTCCAAGAGCGTCCGTTGCTGCTGTCTACCATCCGGCGCCATAACGACTTTCTCGACGCAAGCGATTTTTGGACGCGTCACGGCACGACGCTCCACCTCGACAAATTACGTGCTCCACGGCTACTCTGTATGACTGATGCGCTGGGCGAATGGGCTCTTCGCTCGTCGGCGCGCGACAACGCCGAGGGGCTTCGCGAGCTGGCGTCATTGCGAAGCGAGGAGCAATTGGCGGAATTGGTTTTGAGAGAGCGCGCGGCAAAGCGCATGCGCGTCGACGACTCGACGCTGCTCGTTCTCTCGTTTGAACGCGAAGCGCGCGATGGCCTATCCATCTCTTGAGCAATACAACAACGCCTTCAACAACCACTCGTTGTGGCTGGCCGACCACGAGCTCAAAGCGGGAAGGGTGGGGACGACCGGCATGGGGCTGCCCCTCGCCATCAGTGGCGGTTTTGCGCTGACCTACACCGTCACGGCTGGAACGAAAAAATACGCTGTGCGCTGTTTCCATCGAGAGTCGAAAGCGTTGGAGCGGCGATACACGGCCATCTCCAAACGGCTGACGACACTGCGATCGCCGTATTTTCTCGACTTTCAATTCCAGCCAAAAGGAATTCGCATCGACGGCGGGGAATATCCGATCGTCAAAATGGCTTGGGCAAAGGGCGAAACGCTGGGAGAGTTCCTCGAAGACAATCACGGCTCTCCGCAAGCGCTTGGGGCGCTCGCCTCTTCGCTTGAATCGCTATCAGCCTTTCTCGAAAAAGAGCGCATTGCCCACGGGGACATTCAAACGGGCAACCTGATGGTGTCCGGCGGAGGCGCGGGCGTCCAGTTGATCGACTACGACGGCATGTGGATCGAAGAGATCAAGGATCTCGGCAGCGCGGAGCTTGGACAGGTCAATTTTCAACATCCTGGCCGCAAAGCCGCCAACCCGTTCGACTCGACTCTTGATCGCTTCTCGCTGATTTCGTTGTGGCTGTCCATCGAGGCTTTGCGAACAGATGCGTCGATTTGGGCGAAGACCAACTCAGAAATCGACGCGGTCGTATTTCGTGCGAGCGATTTCATCGATCCAGGCTCGTCGCCGGGCTTTGCGCTTCTCGCATCAAAAGCGACGTTGGCGCAGAAGGCGAAGGCGTTCGCCGCAATCTGCGCGTCGCCGATGCAGAAGGCTCCGACGTTGGCCGACTTCATCGCGGGCAGAAACATTCCGCAGCCCTTGGCGAGTGTGGTGCTCACCGGCAAGATTGCCGAGGGCAAGGCGAGGGCGGGATATATCGGCGCCTATGAAGTCCTCTCCGCAACCGATTACGACACTTGTTTGCGCCGCGTGGGCAACAAGGTCGAAGTGATTGGCAAGATCGTCGAAGTGAAGAAAGATGTGGCAAAAAATCGCAAGCCCTACATCTTCGTTAATTTCGGGCCATGGCAAGGCCGGATCTTCAAGATCGCAATTTGGAGCGATGGCTTGAACGCTTTGCACGTAGAGCCGGACGAATCGTGGGAAGGCAAATGGGTTAGTGTCGTGGGTTTGATGGAGCCGCCGTTTGAGAACAAAAGGCTCCGCTATACGCACCTCTCCATCAACGTCACCGCCGTTGGCCAGATGACGCTCCTTTCGGAGGTCGATGCGCGCTGGCGCCTGGCTGGGCCAAACGGTGGCGCGCCGTCCGCGCGGGACGCCCCCGGCAATCGAGAGGTTCTCGGCAAGGTTCAAGACAGTTCCCGCTTGAATAGCACAATGCCGTCCGGACGGGCGCCGCCATTGCCACCGAGACCGAATTTGCCGCCAGCTCCGCCTGTGTCGCCCAATCAAAGCGTGCTGAACGCCATGCGCGCATCCTCATCGGCTCCTTCGTCGGTGGCGCGCACGACGTCGCCGCCCACACAGCAGAACCCGCGACCGAAAACGCCTGTGAGCTCGACGACTGGCAGGCCCTTCGGAATTGCGTCACGACCGCCGCAACGCGGTCTTCTTTACAGGTTGTTTGAGTGGTTGTTTCGTTGAGCAATTTCGACCATCGCTAACGGGTGCACGGAGCGGCAATCGATCTGGCGGAGCCGGTGCTCTGGATGAATATCGAGGCTATTGTCGATGGCGGTCAAAATCCGCGCTTTTCCGGCGGCGTCACGTAACGGCGGCATGACACAAGTTTCAAAATCGACGTTGCAGGAGCGACGAACCTGTCGGAAGCGGGATATTGACGCGGGGCGCGACGTAAGGAGCCCGTAGGGCGACTGGAGGCGCGCCCCGCGTCG
>NZ_LOVS01000018.1:0-21523 GCF_001523835.1 Burkholderia sp. ABCPW 14
CGCGCCCCGCGTCAATATCCCGCTTCCGACAGGTTCGTCGCTCCTGCAACGTCGATTTTGAAACTTGTGTCATGCCGCCGTTACGTGACGCCGCCGGAAAAGCGCGGATTTTGACCGCCATCGACAAAGGTCAGCATGACGACGACCGCATTGCGAATGCCGTCGTGCGGTCAACTGAACGCAAGCAGATTGCAACGAAGCTCGGCGCCAGCGTACTGGACGTCGACCAACTACACGCGCATGCGCGCATCTTCGACGGCACATTGCACGAACGCGCGATGAAGAACGGTGTCCGCATGACCATCCTGCTTTACGACGTGCGGCAGGATGTCGAGGGCTCCGGGGGTGAACCGGAGCCGCTGCGCTTGTGGGTCCACTGAACCCTCTTACGGACCACCGCCGCCACCGCAGTTATACGGGTCCTGGCAGATCGTTGCGACCGTGAACACGGTCGTGCCGTTGCTCTGAGGCGTCGCTGTGACCGTAGTCGTGCTATCGCGAAAAACGGTCTGCGTGGCGTTCGACGTTGGCGCAGCATCCGTGCGTACGCTGGACGCGTCGGTGCCTACGGGCAATACCACGGAAGTCCCGCCCGCCGTGCCAACGGCGGCATGCACGATCCCGTTCAGATCGTTGATCTGAACGTACTTGATGCCATTCAAGCGAAACACGTAAACGTGCCAGTGGGGACTGCGGCTTTGATCCGTGGCATTGGGCCAGGATTGCCCCAAGCCCGTGGCAGGCGTGATGGTCTGTGCGAATGCGGCAGAGGTCATGCCGAGCGCCATGCATCCAGCCAGCGCGAGCTTGCGTGAAAGGCTTCCGTGAGTACAGGACATGCGCTTCCCCTTCTTGGTGGAATGGTAGTTGCCTACCGGGAGCGCAGACTGTACCAGGGGGCATGTTGAGGCTGATATCACTCGTCTCAGCGTTTTCGTTAGCCACGATGGCAAAGATCGATGCCGATCACGATGCTTCACGTTCGCTACACATTTTTTGCGCGCTGATGTCGTTTTCGCTCGATCTCAATGGCGGGCAAAAGCGGCTTCGAGTTCCTCGACATGTTGCGCGAAGACGGCAGGGCGCCGTTGACGAAAGGTGTCGAGATTCGCGAGCTTCCAGCGAAGCGCGGGCAGATCGGCAACGTGAGGAACAGCGAGGAAAGACCAGTCCGGCTCACCGCGAGCCAGGCCAAGAAGGAATTGTCGTTGGGCGGGCGTCAGGTGCGCCGGCAGTTCCTGTCGCAGCCGCTCGCGGGTTTCCAGCAGGGTGTCCAGGCTGCAAGGTACCTCGGTCATGCCGACGAAGCCGCTGTCGTAGTCCCGCGTGATGCTCTTGTCGCGGCCAAACAGCACTTCATGGATGGGTCGATTGTGGCCAGCGAGATATACAACAAAGCACTCGATCATGCCCTCGGTCAGCCCGCCCGATTGATAAAGTTGCCAGACATCGAACAGATCACGCGGGTGCTGGCGATCGAGGGCCGCAACGAGTTTGCCGCCATAGAGTTCATCGGGCGCGAGCACGGGCAACTCCAGTTCCGTTGCGAATTGCTCGGTCGTTCGCGCACACAACGCGCGCCGTTCGATGGGCAGGACGCTGCCGCGAAAGACGGTGTTGACTTCGATCTTGACCTGGTTGGTTTCGTTTTCGACGATGAGCTTGGTATCGCTGAGATCCTTGCTACCGACAAGGCGCGTGCGCAGTCCTTGCGGAGCCAGCCGTTGTTCGATGGCAGCCAGTTCCCGTTGAATGGCCGCGAGCGCTTCGTCGCGCAGCGTTTGCCGAGGCACATAGACGACATCGATGTCGACGGACAGACGCGGCATGTTCTGCACGAACAGGTTGATGGCGGTGCCACCCTTCATCGCGAAGAGATCGTTGGCAAAGACGTCCGGTGCGATGCGCAGCAGCAGCCGGACGGTGTCGGCAAAGAATTTATCCATGGGGTTTCAGTACGAGCAGCGTGCCGTCGGGAAGCCGGCTCATCCAACGCCGGTCGCTACCGGTGGGAAGCTGGAACTGTGCAAGCAATGCATCGACATCGAGCAGGTGGGTCTCGCGCGCCCAGGTCAGACACAGCCGAACGGTTTTCACGTTGGTACAGCAGGCGAGCAACTGGCCGAGCAGTTCCTTGCGCGGACTGCGCAGGCCTTCGAATACTGCATGGGCGTCCTCCAGTCCTTCGCGAACGCCCACGTCATACAGGAGTTCGAGCACCGCGCGTTCGGGGACTGCGACCTGAACGTCGTCCGGCACATCGGGCGGCGTGACAAGCGTTCGGGTGGCGAGGGAGGGATCGGGCCAGTCGAACAGACGCGCGTACACGTAGCGCGCTGGAAAACGGCTGGTGAACCATGTCGGCAGCACGAAACGCTCATCGCCCCACAGCACCAGGGTTTCTCGCCGCCCGAGCTGGTGCCGCACTCCCTGCCAGGCGAGGGCCGTCTTGCCGCCGACGTGCAAGCCAGCAACACGCTGCTGCAGGAACCGGAGCGTGGCGTGGAGATTGAAATCATCGTTGGGAAAGGCGTACACCCCCGCTGCCAGTCGAACCAGCCAGCCGCTGCTCACGTACCGGGCGGCGAGCTGGTTCGACACCCCGAGCTGGTTCAGCGCAGCGAGATCGAACGGCGCACCGCGGGGTACGTCGGTCTGCAGGCGCTTGATTAGTTGATGTCGTGGAAGTCGCTCCATGAGCGAATTCTACGACAGATTCTAATCGAATGGGCACCGGTTGATTGAAAGTTGACGAAAAAATCCAAGGAAACTATATTTTCATGACGGAATCTAATCATACTGTCGAGAGCCAGTCACGCGCCGTTCCAGTTCATAACCTATGATGAAACGGCGGGTTCTACCCACGGCGGAACGACCCCATTCCTGGAGGCAAACCACCATGACCACCCCATCGAGACCGTCTTGGGCTCACCGGTTCGGTGAGTGGGCTGGGCAAACGTGGCGCTGGCTGGCGCGACAGGATCGTCGCGCCTTGGCATGGCTGACCATGCAGGGATTGCCCGTCGGCGCAGCGAAAATGGTGTCGTGGGCTGTGAAGCTGCTTGTGCTCGTCGCTGTGTTCTACGCGGCGTTCTGGTTGGTGCTTTTGCTCGCATTCCTTGCGATAGCAGGATTGGCTGCTAGCCATATGGACGGGAGTCGGCGAGAGGAATCGCCGCTCAGCGATGGATCTGATCACAAGAAGAACCTGTTTTACGATCCGATCAACTACAACGATGATCCCGATCCGCGTTTTGACGACAAGTGATCGGGATGATCACTTGAGTGCCTTCATTGCCATGTCGGAGCCTTTCGAGCCGGCTTGACCGGCTGATTTGGTTCCTTCAGCCAAGCCTTGAAGAGCTCCTCCTGCACGTACGCCAACCCATGCCAGCGACGTAACCCAAAACGCAGGCAAGATGAGAAACATCGTTGCCATCACGAAGTTCAACAACATATCGCCCATCGCGTTGTTGAGACCCATCAGCGGATTGAAGGTCTCATGCGGCGAGCCGTGCCCATAGAGCGCATCGAGAATCGTGCTGTCGACCCAGCGCGCGAGTTGGAACCAGAAGTCCACGAAGAACAATGCGAATTCGACGCAGCTCGCGGTGACGACGGCCTTGAGGTCGTAGGTGCCGAGTACGAGGACGAGCGGCAGGCAGATCACGAACGCCATCTTCAGGAACGACAGCACCATCGGCAATGCCTGGCGCACGACGTCCATCGCCGGGAAGAACCCTAACGAGCCGACCGTGAGGCCCACGTCACCTGCGCCACGCGTCACGGCATTCGGCAAGGTCTTGCCGATCTGTCCACCGTAATCCGTGTAGACCTGTCCCTGGCTGAGCACCTGCTGACGCGGTGCGACGATCGTGCGAATCACATCGTCGTCAACCTGATTCTGGCTCAGGAAGCCGGCCCATTGCCCGATCTTGGTCAGCAGATCGGGATCGACCTGTTGCAGTAGTCGCGCACGGAGACCGATGCCGCTATCGGACCACCATTGCCTGCAGGTCGGATAGCCACCACCGGACGCGACCTGGGCGAGTCCGGCATCTCGTGTCGCATCATATGGCCACGCGGTGCGTGGGGTGCTCGAATGATATTTGTCGTAGTAGCCCGCTGTATTCACGAAATAGCTCGAACCGATCCAGTTCACATCATCCATCTGCGCGTCGTTCAACGTGGGCCGATTCATGAAAAGCTTCGCCCGCGCTGGCCCGTAACAGTCGTGCGTAAAGTCCGCCACTTCCTGCGTAAGCACCGGATCGTTGATGCGTGTGCTGTCGATGTCCATGCGGATCTGCTGCAGGTCCACGCCGCAGGGAATCGATGCGACGGCGGCGCCGGTGATCGCTTTCGATAGCGCGTGCATGAAGAACCACCACACTGGCACGCGGGCGCTCTGGTTGTTGAGCGTCGTGAAGACCGTATTCCAACCGGTATCGGTCGGCTTCGGCGCATCAACTTGGCATTGCTGCGAACGCGTCTGATCGAACTGGAGCGTGCTAAGAGTGACGGGGATAAAGGGCATGCCCGCGAATAGGATCACGACAATCGCGACATACACCCGGTTCTCGATGCGCAGCGCCGACAACACGCCCTTGTTGCCTTCGTCCGCGCCTTCGCCACGTGCGCGCAGCCATTCCTGTATCACGATGGCGGCGAAGGGCAGGGCAAACAGGCCGCTGGCCACCAGGACGTTCCAGATGCCGTTGTGAACGAGCCAACCCACCAGGGTGAGGTAATACTCGAGGTAATCGGTGGTGGTGAGCGTCATGGCATGTCTCGCTCAAACCGGATCGCGCAGAGCGACGATTTCCGTCAGGACGATGGCAAGCACGGCGGCGATTTCGGCACGCGTCAGTCGGTGCCGTGCGTCAGGCGAACCATCGCGTTGGCGGACGCGCGTGCGCATCCACCACCAGCCGCGCAGGATCGCTACGTAGAGTGCGAGCCGCCAGAGCCTGAACATCCACGCATGCACGTGCAACCAGCGCTGCCAGGCGGCGATGTTGCCCACGATACGGATGCCAACCGCGTGGATGGCAATCATCACGACCGTTATCGCAAGCAACATCGCCAGTGCGGTGACGAGTGAGCGGCCAATACGTGGCCAGCGGCGTGTTCGCATGATCACGGTCCCGTACTCTTCAAGCTGTTCGCGGGTTTTTGCAACCGGTCGAGCCGGTTCGGTACCGTATCGCCTTGGAAGATGCCCCGCGATCCTTCGCCCCGCGTGTATTGCCGCGCCACGATCCACGCGGTGGCGTTGCCTGCGAGTTCGCGTCGCAAGTCCAGTTCGGTCTTGAGGTTGGTGATCTCCCGTTCCAGCGTGTCGTTGTTCTGCGTGATCGCCTGTTCGGCCAACTGGTTCGCGGCGACGTTCGGTTCCTTGCTGCCGGTGAGCAGCGTGCGCTGGAGCAGCAGGGCTTTTTCCAGCACGCTGGAAAGCGCGACTTCCGAAGCGAGACGTTGCGTCAGTACCGACTGATCGGGTTCATCGCGCAGCGCTTCGATCACGCCACGCGTGATCGGCAACGCATCGCTGCCGGCCACCTGCAGGTTGTCGGGTGTCGTGGCCTTGGTGCCCGAGATCAAATCCTGCAGCGCTTTCAGCTTCGTGTCGTATTCCTCCTGGATCAGCGGTGTGAGGCCGACACCCGGCGTGGATTGCGTGCTCGTGCAATCGTCACACGTGCGTTCCTCCTGCTCGCCCAGCACACGCGTTGCCCATGTCGCTGCGGCATCGGGCGAGCTCCAGGTGGTGCAGGTGAGGCGATTGCCACAGGTACCCGCGTCGATGGACGAGGTGTCGGTGATGGCGCGGCCATTGAGCAGGTTGTAGCCCGCCCGTGTGACATCGCCGACAACCTTGATCGACGACTGGCCGGCACCGCCCGCGTTGCCACCGCCGACCCACGGGACGCCCGCATTGCCGCGTTGGCTTTCGGCCTGCTCGGTCGCGGCCACGGCATCTTGCGTGTTTGAGACGGCCGTCTTGAGTGCCTGGCCCTGCGCGAGTTGGTCCCACCCGAGCGTGCCGTCGGCGAGATCGGCCATCTTGTTTGCCATGGCGCGACACGTGGCTTTCGAGCGATCGAAGTCGAGCCGGGCCTGCAGGATGCCGTTGGTGAGTAGGTTGTAGAGTCCCGGATCGGCGCGCTGGATGATCAACGCCGGCAACGAGGCGACCGCGCTGGTGGCGTTCTGGATCACCTGGCTCATGATGGTCTGAAAGCCGTTGGTGATGCCGTTCAACTGGTTCTGCAGCGTGTCCGACAGGCTGAGGTTGCCGCAGATCAGGTTGTTGTTCCAGCCGAGGCCGACGCCGAGACTTTGCATGTTCGCGCTCGGGCTCATCGCGACGGCGCTACCGCCACCGATCGTGTAGAGCACATCATCGCCCAGCACGCTGCCGGATGTACCGATCGACGGATTATTCTGTCCGATGGCATCGCTGGTCAGTGTGATGGCGAGCGCCAGTGTTGCACCGAAAGCAATCGCGCGCGGAGAGGCAATACGACGGAGAGACATGGACTGCTGATTCATTGGTGATCACTCCACGTCGGTGCTGCCGAGAAAGATCTGGCCCATGCGTTTGCAGCACGCGTAGGGGCGCCATAACGTCCAGGCGTAACCGCCGTCAGTGGCTTGCGTCGCGGGCAGTGCGTTGGGAAACACCGCACAGGTCATCGACAGTTGCGGAACCAGGGCTGCCATTTACCGGTGCGGATGTCGCTTTCGACCAACGCGCCGGCTGGCCAGTAACCGTCGTAGGGTTGAGCGAGCAGCGGCTGATAAACGTGCGGCTGGCCGGAGCGCGTGACGATATCGCCCGCGCGCTGCGCGACCACGGCGGCGCTCTTGAAGTCGTCGACCTGATGCAGAAAGCCCTCGCGCGGATAGACATTTCCCCACAGATCGACGCTCATGCGGCTCCCGATTTCACGCACACCAGGTGTCAGCGATTCGGGATAAACGCTCTCGGGGATGCCGTAACGCCACGCGATCGTATCGAAGGTGCTGAGCAGGTACGGATTGAACGGCACACTGGCACCGGAACACGTCACGCCGAACTGGCTGGCGAAACGGCTGAAGGCCGCCATGCCCGGATGCCCGATCACGTCGGCATTCTTGAAGACCGCGAGATTGTTTTCGTGGGTTTGGTTCGTCGTGCCGTTACCGCCGCCTTGCGCGAAGGGCAGTGGTGCGCTCATCAAGGAGACTTCGGCCCATGGATTGCTGCCGGTTTGACTGTAGCTCGATACAACGGCATCCGGCACGTAATGGCGTACTTTCACGGAGGTCTGGACAGTGCAGCCGAAAGTCGAACACGAGAGCCAATAGCAAATACCGACCATGCGCCATGCGAGACAATCGGGTGATAGCACCGATGTAATGAGCGTGGCGGTGTCGATCGCGAGCGCGGAAACCGTTGTGCCGAGCAGTCCGATCGCTGTGCTCCACCGTACCCCGTGACGCAGCGAGGGCTTCACGGATGCGCCTCGCGATACGCTTGAACGCGTGCCACCGCATGCGGCACATCCGTGTCGCCGTAGACCACGTAATGCCGATCGACAATCACGGCGGGGACCGTCGTGACGCCAAGATTCCACGCGGCCACTACGCCTTGATAGGCTGCGGCGAGTTGCTGTGCCAACTTACCATCGCCATCCTTGAGGCGCTGCTGGACCACTCTCGCGGCCTGGTGTGGGTCGGCGGGCAAGCCGACAGCTAGCGTGGCCTCGACTCGCGACGGAGCATCCAACTCGATCACCCGTGCATCGTCGGCGTGATGCACGGAATGGAGATGGTCAGTGACGACCACGGTCTCGAAGGCAAAGGTCGCCGTGCAAAGAGGCATCGCAATCAGGAACCCGATGGTCGTGCGCATGACCGATGGGGGCGACAGACGGGTGACGCGCATGTGGAGAGGCCGGGAAGCGAAGTCGAGCCGTTAGTGAACAGGAACGATGCACATCCGGACAGCAAAGAATAGGAAGCCGTCCGGGACCGATTTGTTCACGCGCGCGCACAGGCAAATTGCCTGCATCCGAGCTACATCATGAAGGTTTAGCCCATTTGGCGCGCAGATGGGGATGGCGCGCGTAGACGGTTCCCGCAATGACAGGGTCTCGTGGATCGAGCACCTCGTACCGCTCGGCGACAAATCCGATGAATCGAAGGAGCCCAGGGCTTTCGGCGAGCATCATAGGGGTGTAGCAGGAGGACTTCAGAAAATTCGTCTCAAAGCCCGGCACACCCGAGGACCTGATGGTGTCGATCACGAACTGCGAGCAGAAGTAGCGTCGACGTCCATGAGACGCCCAGTCGTGTGACCGACTCGACCATGTCGGATCATGATCCGGCCACTTCCATACACGTCGTTGGTGGTGCCATTGTCGTAGCGGCGCGAGCAAAGCGCCGAGTCGCGAGTAGGGCGTCCCCGCATCGACCACACGGCGTGCGAAGCGGCGTGCCGCTTCGATCGATCCGCTCGGCAGCAGTGCAGGTTGTTCGTAGACGACGATGTAGCGATAGCGTGCGCGAAACACATCGAGAGGACACGCTTGTACGCCGGATGCTCCGGCCTCGAACACCTTCAGGTGACCAGGCTCGTCGTCGCACAGGACGATGCCTACATGGACATAGGGACCCGAGGAGCCGTGCTCGATCAGAGCGCGGATTTTTCGTGTCGTTTTCAGGCCACGCTGTTCCGAGGTGCCGACGCCAAATACCAGCATGCCTTCAGTCAGATCGTCCAGACGAAGCAGTGCAGGCGGATCGCCGATCCATATGCCGCCCGTCATGCGCTGATCGGTCTCGCGCAGCAGGGCGTCCATCGGACGGCTGATGTATCGGGTGTAGCGGCGGAGACGTTGGCGAAATTGTCGTTGCATGAGATTCGGACGGGTTGTCGGGGAGGCTCGAAGCGGAGTGACTGGTCTATGAGAAGGCACTGTCGGTCCGCGAGTCATGGTGCCGTGGCGATCAATCGAAGAAGGTGTGCGGAACCAGGTACACGTTTCCACGCGACCGCGACAACGCGACGTAAAGCTTGTTGAGCGTGGACGGGGGCAGCTTGTGCAACTCCTGTTTTCGATAGCGGCCGAGCGTCGTTTTGTTCAGAACGACGCAGATGTCATCGTAGTGGTCTTCGCCTTTGGACGCGCCCCAGTTTTGGGAGTGGCATCCATAGTGGTAGTGCTTGCTGTAGAAGAGTTTCACGATATCGGGGTCGGCGCGTAAGGCGTTGGCCTGCTCTTGGCTGTCGACGAATAGGATTTGGACTGAACGTGTCGACGACGTTTGCATGGGGATGCCGAGCTTTTCGGTGATGAAGTCGCATACGGCCGGACTGCACCGTCGGCTCTTTGCCAGTGTTTCGATATCGACGGCGATCCCGGCGTCTCGGAATTGCTGTACATACCGATCGAAGTCATCGTAAAGGCTGCCGCGCGTGGCACCGTCCCGGCTTGTGTCGTAGGTATGTTGCCGAAAGTCGCCGACCATCAGCATGGTGACGTTCGCCTTGGCAAGGTCTAGGAGAAGGTTGAAATCATTACCAGCAAAGTCTTGGACTTCGTCCACGCAGACGACATCGAAGAAGCGCTCGATGCGGGCCAGTACGTCTCCCAGAAAATGGCTGCTGGAAAGCCACTTCGCGGCACGCCCGGCGAAGAGGCGACCACTCGCGTCGATGTAGTAGCCGGGCTGCGTTTGTTTGAACCGACCACGCGGCGGTTCATCGTCGAAATTGACGCCTCGGGTCTTGATCTTCAGTCCGGCAATCGGGCGGAAACAGTACGAGTACAGAAAGGTGAAATACGTCATCGCCGAAACGTTCGGCGGAAGGCAACCATACTTGTTGATGATCTTTCGACGCAGGTTCTGCAGGTTTTGCTCGGTATAGGTCAGGACGAGAAAGCGACGGTGTCCATCGATTTCGTCAACGATTCGGGTCGTCTTACCGGCGCCTGCGACCGCAAGAATTACTGTCTTATCCAAGTCATCGCCTCGCACAGGTAGTCAGGTACCTTGAGCTCGCTACCCTTGGCTTCCAACAGGGCCAGGGCCGCTTCGGCCTTGTTGGAAAGCATGTAGTCCTGCACGCTCAGCGTTCGGCGTTTTTCCTTGAACAGTCCGTCGCAGAGGGCGGTGTTGTCCTGATAGAGGCATATCTCGAAGGTGGATCGGTCCTTTCGCGAATCGGCAAAAACTTTGATATGGTCTTCTGCGAAGTCTTCGTAGTTGATGACACAGTTTTTCTGGTAGTCGCCGTCATTGTCGCGTACTACGGCGGTCCTGATATTTAGGATCTTGGCGAGCGCGAGATAGCGCTTGAAACTGGTGCCGCCCACTGCGATCACGTGGACCCCGTCCTTTTCGAGCGTCGATGCCGTGCAGGTTCGGTACAGCTCAGACATCAGAATGAATTCCGCGTCGCCCTCGACCAGGATGACGTTCCGCGACATGACGAACTCGAGTACGTTGTGATCCGGTGCCTTACAAAAGAACGCAGCGGTGGGTTCGTCGAGCTGGTCGAGCGTGACATGGTTTCCGCGTTGATCGAGCAGGATGGCCTTGCGAAGGTCTAGGCGGGAACAGATCAGGCTGCTATGCGTCGAGACGAACTGCTGCTTGCCCGCTGACTTTGCGATCCCATCGACGAGTGCACGCATGTTGACGTGACTGAGGTGGTTTTCGGGTTCCTCCAGGAGGAGGACATCGAGTCCTCGCTTACCGGTGCCGCGCTGTAGAGCAAATTGTGTCTTGATCAGACTCTGCTGGCCGCGTCCCTTGCTTTCGATCGGCATGTCGTCCTTGACGAGTACCAGGTCACTTTCAAGATTCGACCGGGGGGAGCTGCGGACCCAGAACTTGACGTCGAGCTTGTCATTGAGCCCGGTCAGATGTTCCGTCCAGAAGCTGCGTTTGGCCTGCCGATAGCTGTTCTCATGGCTGGCACGTTCGCTGGCGGTGGCGTGCGTCTGATAAAGCTTGCGCGTATATTCACGATGCGCGTAGTCGGTATTGATCAGCGCGCTATCAAGAAGCAAATGCTCCAGGTACCTGCGATGGCCGTTGTAGGGCTGACCGCCGAACGTCACAAACTTGATCGAATAGAACTCGAACGGAAAGTTACCTTCCGGCTGCCGCAAGACTTGTGCGATTTCGTTGCCATAGTCGTCCGACGGCTCGCAGGTAAAGCGCAGGCCAAACGTATCTTCGTGGAGCGAATTGCAACGGCCGTGAGCCTCCCAGTCCGTAAGCTCGGAAAGAAAGATTTCCACGGCGAGAACGGGCAAGTCGGCGGCGGATTTCTTTCCCGTCAAAAATTGATCGACGGCCTGTTTGCGTAGGAGCGCCTCGATACCGAGCGCTTCGACCTTGCTGCGGCTGCCGCTCAGGGCGAGGTCCATCGCGAGAAGGATGGTGCTCTTGCCTGCTTCGTTATCGCCGACCAGTACGTTGAGGTCGGGCTGAAATGCGAGCGTCAGCTTGTCGAATTTCTTGAAGTTCGACAAGACGATTTTTTTGATTCGACATGGCGCCTCGGTGATCGTTGATTCCGCGTGCGCTTCCCCTGCGACAGTATCCATCTGTCTGATCCCCCGTTTATAAGCCAATGATAGCTGCGGCCGGCATTTGCGCACATCGTAGTCGACCAACCCCACGTTTTGCGAAAATGCCCGACACCAGTCATCCTTGCACTGCGAGCTAGTAACCAGCGGTACGGGCAATCAAAAGGTTGCCAAACTGTTCCGCAGCTACCTTGAGCTGTTCTTGGATTTTCTCATGCTGTTGATCGCCAGCCCTTACCACAGGATTTCGAATCAGCAGCCGCTCTTGCCAGTCCAATTCTGAGATGTCGGTTGTGGCATCGGATAGCGCGTTTTCAAAGAAAACGGCTGCGACGTTGTACCCTTTTCGACGTCCAAAACGAAGCAAGTCCTGCACATCTTGCATATCGTTAACGCCAGCGTGCGTGGCAACGATCGTCACGTCGGCATCGACGACAAGCGTGTTGACATAGTTTTCGACCGTACCATTCTCGCTCCGCTTTTCTTGGTACGAACGGTTTGCGCAGAAGAGCGTCGCGAAGTTGCGTGGTGCTCGTGGATGCTATACGTGGAAGACGGTGTCACGGGGAAGCCTGGTGTAGAAGCTGTCGCAGAGATAGGCGATCAGGTGTCGTTGAAAGCTGGTCTTGCCACTATCGTTATTCCCGATCAAGACGAATAGCCAGCGTGACAACAGCGGCTGAGAGGTTTGGGGCAGGTCTCGTTTCTTCACGTCGTTCCCTCGTTCGTTGCGGTTCTATGTTGTTCTTGCCCAAGCCAGTGAATAGCATCGTTCTTCGCTCGGTGTTTTATGCCGTCGAGTTATCCCATCGGTGCCGCCGCCGTACTATAGCGACCGTCCGTTAAAGCGATAGCGCATGACGGCATGTCACTGATCGTTTGGAATACGATCAAACAGTCCCATCGCCTCCACTTCGGCGGTTATGTCATCTTCGCCAAGCCCGAATGGCGTTGTGTTGTCATCACAGTGAAGCGGGCCTATCGCATCGGGCTTCACGCGCGTTTGCGACCTCACGCAGCAGGCTCTGCAGCGTGCTTTTCACGGTATCCAAGCATTGCTGAGCCAGCACCGAGGTCGCAAGTCCGGACGGAAACACAGTATCGACTACGAACGGCACATCGGCATCGAACCGCGCGAGCACGATCCCTCCGGCGCGCCAGGCATCAAGCGCCGACAGCGGATCGACGATCGCCACACCCGCGCCGTGGGCGACCAGCGAACAGACGGCGGCCGCGGAACCGGCCTCGATCACGATTCGACGTGCCACATGATCAGCCCGGAACACGTCATCGATGAGATGGCGAAACGCCGACTCCCGTCCCAACGATACGAACCGCTCACCGTCGAGATCCTTCGGGCGGATCACCGCTTGGCCCGCCAGTCGATGCGCGGCCGACAGCACGCATACGCCTTGCATCCGTTCGAACGGTGTCAACGTGACACCGGCACTGACCGGCGTCGCGGTCGCAAACCCCACATCGGCTTGACGATTGGCGATCCACTCGGCGACGTAGGTCGATGCGCTGATGTTGAAATCCACGGTGACCTCGGGCCGCTCGCGCAGGAACGCGCCGACGGCACGCGGTAGCACGCTCAGTCCGAACGCGGGCATCGCGACGATGCGCAGGTGACCGCCTTGCCCTTGTGCGAGACGACGCGCATCGCGCGTCACTTCTTCCAGCGCGGCGAAGGTCTTGTCGACCCGCTGAAACAGGCTATGCGCCTCCGGCCGCGGCACGAGCCGTTGCCGCACGCGATCGAACAGGGTGAGGCCCGTGCGGTACTCCAGTTCCGCGAGCAGTTTGCTGACGGTGGGCTGCGTCAGATGCAGCAGGTCCGCCGCGCCCGTGACCGAGCCGGTGAGGATGACCGCGCGAAAGGCTTCCAGTTGCCGAACACTGACCGAGGACATGGTAGTTCATAGATTTTTGGCATGAATTGTCGCATTTTTCGACTTTGACGCGATCGTTTTTGGCTTCTTATGCTCTGATTTCCATAGCTTTTTCTGTCAGAGAAGATCATGCGCAAGGAGGCAAGGAAGCCGCGTCGCGCGTACTGTCGCCGGTGGTTCGTGGCGATCGGTGCGCTCGCCGTCATCGGGTGGCAAGGCGTTGCAGCGGCGGCACCGACGTTGGTCGTCGCCGGTTACGGCGGCTCATCCGAAACAATGTTTCGCACGCAGGTGCTTGCGCCGTTCGCGCAGGCGCACGGTGTGTCGATCACCTATGTGGCCGGGACGTCGGCCACCAACCTGGCGCGCCTGCAGGCGCAGCGCGCGCATCCGCAAATCGATGTGGCGGTGCTCGACGATGGTCCGATGCAGCAAGCCGTCACGATGGGCCTGTGCCAACCGCTCACGCCGTCCCCCGTGTATGCGGACCTCTACAACATCGCCAAGGTCAACGGCGAAGGGAAGTCCGTGGGCATCGGCATCGTCGCCACGGGCTTGGCGTACAACACTAAGGTCTTCGCCGAGCAGCGTTGGAAGCCGCCCACGTCGTGGACGGCGCTGGGCGATCCCCGCTTTCATCGGCGCGTGCTGGTGCCCTCGATCAGCAACACCTACGGCCTGCAGACGCTGCTGGCCGTGGCGCGTGTCGAGGGTGGCGACGCGCAGCACATCGATCCGGGGTTCGCGTACATGGCTCGGCACGTTGCACCTTCGGTGCTGAGCTTCGAAACCGCCTCCGGCACGATCTCCGAACTCTTTCAGACCGGCGCGGTGGTGCTGGGCGTGTGGGGCAGTGGCCGCACGCTAGCGTTGGCACGCACCGGCTTTCCGGTCGCGTTCGTTGCGCCGAAGGAGGGCGCGCAGGCGCTGCTCACGACCGCGTGCGTCGTCAACGGCAGCGCGCACGCCGCACTCGCCCAGACGCTGGTGCAAGACCTGGTCTCTCCGCGCGTGCAGCGCATCCTGGCCGCGCAAGCCGGTTGGGGACCCACCAACCAAACCGTGACGCTCGATCCCGTGGTGGCGACAACCGTCGTGTACGGCGCCGACGCCGTGGCGCATCTCGTCCCCGTCGACTGGAAAACCGTCAATGCCCAACGTGCGGTCTGGACCGCGCGCTGGATGCGCGAGATCGAACGCTGATTGCCCACGCGCGGGCCAACCGGCCGATGACGTTCGCGGACGCGGGCGGTGTCGGCATGCTTTGCGATAACCATCATGGCTTTTCTTGAACTTCAGGCGCTGTCCAAGCGCTACCCGCACGCGACCGCGGTGGATGACGTGTCGCTCGCGGTGGAACGTGGCGAGTTCCTCTCGCTGCTCGGGCCTTCCGGTTGCGGCAAGACCACGACGCTGCAAATGATCGCCGGTTTCATCGCGCCCACGTCCGGCACGATCCGGCTCGATGGGCGCGACCTCGGCGGTACGAAGCCGAGCGCACGGGGCCTGGGTGTCGTGTTCCAGTCGTACGCGCTCTTTCCGCACATGACCGTGGGCGAGAACATCGCCTTCGGCCTGGAAACCCGGCGTGTCCCGGCATCCGGGCGCGCACGCCGCGTCACGCACGCCCTCGATCTCGTGCGCTTGGGAAGCCTGCGCGATCGCTATCCCGCGCAGCTCTCCGGCGGCCAGCGTCAGCGCGTGGCGTTGGCGCGTGCGCTGGTGATCGAGCCGCCCGTCCTGCTGCTTGATGAGCCGCTGTCCAACCTCGACGCGAAACTGCGCGAGGACATGCAGGTGGAACTGCGCCGCATCCAGCGCACGGTCGCCACGACCACGATCATGGTCACGCACGATCAGGCCGAGGCGATGGCGATGAGCGATCGCATCGCGGTGATGCATGCCGGATGCCTCGAACAGGTGGGTCCACCACGGCAGGTCTACGATCGTCCAAGCACCGCGTTCGTCGCGACGTTCCTCGGCAAAACCAATCTCTTCGATGCGCAGCTCGAAGCCGGCGCGAACGGTGCGGCCATCGTCGCCACACGCGGGCACCGGTTCCCGATCATACCGGTGGCCTCCGCGGCGGGACCGATTCGCGTCAGCCTGCGTCCGGAGAAGATCGCGCTGATTCCCGGTCCCCTCGGCGCGGCGGCCAGCGACCTGACCGGCACCGTGCGCATGCGTCTCTTTGGTGGGGATCACTGGCTCTATGAAGTCGAGAGTCCCTTGGGCACCTTGCTCGCCCGTTGCCAGAACGGCGCGGCACCGATCGAAGAAGGGCAGTGCGTCGGTCTGCACTGGCAGCCGGAGGACCTGCGCATCGTCGAAGGAGGTTCCCATGCATGACGCGTCTCGTCGTTGGCCGGCGTATGCGCTGAGCGCGCCGGCACTGGTGTTCTACGGAGGTCTGCTCGCCGTGCCGCTCGCGGCCACGCTACTGCTGAGTCTGCGGGTGGCCGATGCCGCGCGTGCAACGTGGGTGGGGCTCGGCGGCATGAACTACGTCGCCGTCCTCGGCGACCCGTATTTCCACACCATTTTCGCGCGCACGTTCGTGCTCGCCGCAACCGTGACGGGCGCGTGCGTGGTGCTCGGCACGTGGGAGGCGATCATCCTCTCGCGCATGCGCGCACCGTGGCGTGGCCTGTGCCTCGTCGCGATCCTTGCGCCGTTCCTCATTTCAGTCGTGGTGCGCACGCTGGGCTGGGCGGTGTTGCTCGGTGGCGACGGGCTCATCAGCCAAGCACTGCAAGTGATGGGCCTCGCGGACGGTCCCGTGGTGCTGATGTATTCGATGACCGGCATGGTTATCGCCCTCGTGCATGTGCTGGTGCCGTTCGTGGTGATCGCGGTGTGGGTCGCCTTGCAGCGCTGCGATCCGGATGTCGAACGGGCCGGTGCCTCGCTTGGTGCGAGCGAGTGGTGGATCTTCCGGCGCCTGGTGTTGCCGCAGATCGTGCCCGGCATTGCCTCGGGCGCGGTGGTCGTGTTCTCGCTCGCCGCCACCTCGTTCGCGACGCCCGCGATCATCGGCGGACGACGCCTCAAAGTCGTGGCCACCGCGATCTACGACGCGTTCCTCGGCACGATGGACTGGCCGCAAGGCGCGGCGCTCGCGCTCGCCCTATTGGTGGCGAACCTCGCCATCCTCGTTGCATGGCAACGCCTCGGCGAGCGACGCGGTACGCGATCGCATCGCCCTATGCCGGTGACGATGGAGGAGGTCACGCCATGAGAAAGAACGGACTGCTGGCGCTCGGTTTCCACGCGCTCTTCCTGCTGTTTCTCGCCGCACCGCTGATCGTCATCGTGCTGGTGTCCTTCACCGCGAAGGGGTATCTGGCGATGCCGTTCGATGGCGCCTCGCTGCGTTGGTATCGCGCGCTGCTGCGCGTGCCGGAATTCGTCACGGCCTTGCGCACCAGTCTCGGTTTGGGCGTCACCTCGGCCAGCCTTGCCCTGCTGCTCGCCGTACCGGCCGCGTTGGCGCTGACGCGCGGGGCGTTTCCCGGACGTACCGCCATCCACGGCGTGCTGATGTCGCCGTTGTTGATCCCGCACATCGTGCTGGGCGTGGCGTTCCTACGCTTCTTCACCGATCTGGGCCTCAACGGCCGCTTCGCGAGCCTGGTCGTGGCGCACACCCTCATCGTGCTGCCGTATGCGTTGCGGTTGTGCCTCACGTCGGCGGGCGATCTCGATCATGCGCTCGAACAGGCGGCGATGTCGTTGGGGGCGTCCACCTGGACCGTGTTCCGGCGCATCACGCTGCGGCTGCTGGTGCCGGGACTGGCGAGTGGATGGCTGCTCGCCTTCATCCACAGCTTCGACGAGTTGACGATGAGCGTATTCATTGCCTCGCCCACGCTGACGCCGTTGCCAGTGCGTCTGTACCTGCGCATCGAGGATTCCATCGATCCCACCGTGGCGGCCATCTCGACGTTGCTGATCATCGGGGCGCTGATGCTGATCCTCGTGATCGATCGCCTGATCGGGCTGGAACGTCTCTTTGCGGGGTCACGATGAGCGCGCCGCTGTTTTCGACACCGACCGCGGCGACGCGGACGGTCACGATCCTCGTGGATGGCGTACCCGTCGCGGTCCCCGACGGTTTCACCGTGGCCGCCGCTTTGCTCACCGTGCAGCGGCCGACTCCGTGGCGACGCTCGGCCGTGTCGCACGGGCCGCGCGCACCGTATTGCCTGATGGGTGTGTGCTTCGAGTGCGTTGCCGAGATCGACGGTCAACCGGGATGCCGCACGTGTCTGACGCCGGTGCGTGCTGGCATGCGCATCACGTTGGGAGGCCCGCATGACCGCGTATGACCTGGTGATCGTTGGCGCGGGACCGGCCGGCATGGGTGCGGCGGTGGCGGCGCGCGAGTGGCATCTCTCGGTGCTGGTGCTCGACGAGCAACCCGCACCGGGCGGGCAAATCTATCGCGGCATCGAGCAGCACGCCGAGCGCCATGCGCGGCTCGATCCCGGTTCCGCGAGCGGCAAGGAACTCGCGACGCGGTTTCGTGCGTGCGGCGTCGATTATCGGCCCGGTGCGTCGGTGTGGTGGGTGGCGGCGGACGGCGAGGTGGCGTTTTCGGTGGACGGGTGCGCGCATCGCGTGCGCGGCCGTCGTCTCCTGCTCGCCACCGGGGCGATGGAACGCCCGTGGCCGCTGCCCGGTTGGACCTTGCCCGGCGTGATGACGGCGGGCGCCGCGCAAATCCTCATGAAGACCACGGGCCTCGTGCATCGCGAGCCGGTGTTCGCGGGCTCCGGTCCCTTGCTGTACCTCGTCGCCCTGCAGTATCGGCGTGCGGGGGTACCGGTGCGTGCGGTGTTGGACACCACACCGTTCGCGCACTACGTGCAGGCCGTCCGACATCTGCCGGGGGCGCTGCGCGCGCCCGCGTACCTGCGTCGCGGCCTCGGCTTGCTGTGGCACCTACGCCGCGCCGGAACACCGGTGTTCACCGGCGTGCGCGATCTGCGCGCGCTCGGTCGCGACACGGTGGAAGCGGTTGAATTCCAGCATCGGGGACGGCGTCGTCGAATGGACGGCGTGACAGGATTGTTCCTGCATCAAGGCGTCGTGCCGCATATCCATGCCGCGCTCGCCGCGGGCTGTGAACGCCGCTGGGATGCCCGCACGGCCTGCTGGCACCTCGTGACCGATGCGTATGGGCGAACCTCGCAGCCGCACGTGTTCGTCGCAGGCGATGCGGCGGCGATCACCGGCGCGGCCTCGGCGCCGACACGCGGTGGCCTGGCGGTGCTCGCGATCGCGCATGACCTCGGCACCGTGGGCGAAGACACGTTCGCCGCGACGAGCCGGCGTTTGCAGCGTGATCTCGCGCGCGACGCGGCGGTGCGGCCGTTCCTCGACACGCTGTATCGCCCCGCCGACGAGTGCCTCGTGCCGACGGACGACGACACGATGATCTGCCGCTGCGAGGAGGTGCGAGTGCGCGACGGGCAGCACGTCATCGACGGCGGAAGCCGCGATCCCAATCAGGTGAAAAGCACCCTGCGTTGCGGGATGGGACCGTGTCAGGGGCGACTCTGTGCGCTGACGCTCGCGAATCTTATGGCGGATGCGGCGTACGGCGAGGCGATACCGTTGCCGCTGCGCCAGCGTCCTCCCGTCGTGCCGGTGCCGCTGGGTGAACTCGCGGGACTGCTCGATGAGCCGGAGTCAACGCGATGACCCGAACGACGGATGTGGTGGTGATCGGCGGCGGCCTGATCGGTTGTTCGACCGCCTTGCACCTGGCGCGGCGCGGCATCACCGTGCGTGTGATCGAGAAGGATTACGTGGCACGGCATGCGTCGGGCGTGAACGCCGGCGGCGTCCGCACGCTCGGACGCGCGCTGCCCGAATTGCCGCTGTCGATCGCAGCCAAACGACTGTGGCTAACCTTGCCCGATCTCGTGGAAAGTGACGGCGGCTTCAAAGCGGTGGGGCAGATCCGCGTTGCCGAAAACGCGGAACAACTCGAACGTTTGCGCACGCGTAGCCGCACCGTCGCGGCCTTGAGACTCGACTACCGCGAACGCGTGATCGAGGTCGATGAACTCTACGACCGCTTGCCGGCACTGGCCCCGCACTGCGTGGGCGGCTTGTTGGTGGAGGACGATGGCTATGCGTTGCCGTATCCGACCACGCTCGCGTTTCAGCGTCAGGCTGAGCGCTGCGGGGCGCTGATCCATCAAGGTGTGATCGCGGCGAACCCGACGTATGCGCAGGGACAGTGGACGGTACGCACCTCGGACGGTGGGCGTTATCGCGCCGACACGTTGGTCAATACGGCCGGTGCCTGGGGCGGTCGGTTGGCCGCGGCGCTCGGGGATGCCGTGCCGCTGCAGCCCAACGGCTCGATGCTGATGGTGACGGCGCGCATGGCGCCGTTCGTGGGACCGGTGGTGGGCGCAGCCGGCCGGTCACTGTCGTTCAAGCAATTTCCCAACGGCACCGTGCTGATCGGCGGCGGTCATCGTGCGGCGGTCGATCTCGAGTCGAACGGCACGTCGCTCGCGCTCGAGGGGCTGGCACAGGCCGCCCGCACGGCGATCGATCTCTTTCCCGTGATGCGCACCGCACGCGCCGTGCGTTTTTGGTCGGGCATCGAAGGGTTTTTGCCCGATGGATTGCCGGTGATTGGGCCGAGCCGTGCCTCGCCGTCGGCGTTCCACGCATTCGGGTTTTCGGCACACGGTTTTCAGCTCGGACCGATCGTCGGGCAGCTCCTGGCGGAGCTCATCAGCGAGGGACGTGCGTCGTTGCCTATCGAGGCGTTTCGCGTTGATCGCTTCGACGAAGCGAGCACCTATGAAAAGGGACACGGCACGATGCCACCCGGCATGACCGGCGCGGCTGCGTAACGCCGCAGCGTTCGCACGGATGGACGCCAGCACGGCGCGAATACCTATCGATTAGGTATGCGAATGACAGGAGATCGCGCCACGCGTATCGCGGCGCGACGAACGGTTCATCAACCACCTCATTACGGGGACATCACCACCATGAAACACGGACGTTTCATCGTGGCGGGCAGCGCATTGTCGTTGCTTGCCTCCAGCGCCATGGCGCAAAGCACAGTAACGTTGTACGGCATTATCGACGCGGGCATCTCGTACACCCACAACGTCAAGGGCGGTTCGCTGTGGCAGGAGAGTTCCGGCAAGCTCGGCGGTAATCGCTGGGGCGTCAAAGGCTATGAGGACCTCGGTAGTGGGCTTTCGGCCATCTTCACGCTCGAAAGCGGCTTTTATTCGACCAACGGCACGCTCGGGCAAGGCGGGCGCGAATTTGGACGGCAGGCTTTCGTGGGGCTCGCCAAGCGGGACGTCGGCGCACTGACCTTCGGTCGCCAGTACGATCCGCTGGCCGATCTTGTGGCACCGTATTTCGGGTCCGGCTTCTGGATACCGTCCACGCACGTCGGCGACAACGACAACCTCGACCAGTCGTTCCGTATCAACAACGCGGTGAAATTCCGCTCTGACGCATTCGCTGGTTGGCGCTTCGATGCGCTCTACGGCTTCAGCAACCAGGCGTCTGGCAGCGGATCACAGGGCTTCGCGAACAACAGCGCATGGGCACTTGCCATCAACACCACCCAGGGTCCAGTATCGATCGGCGGTGGCTACATGCAGTTGAATCACCCGAACGCCATCAGCAATACGAGTGGTGCCGTGGGTGGTGCGTCCTCGACGACGGGGGATGATTACAGCTCGGGATTTTTCTATGGGATTGACGGTGGCGTGGCACGCCAACGCATCGCCGCAGTCGGCGGTAATGTCGTGTGGGGACCGGCGACCGTGGGACTCGGCGTCAGTCACGTGCAACTCGACTACAACGATGGCGCGACGCGCAAGCTCACCAACGTCGATGCCAACCTGCGCTACCGGCTTAGAAGCTGTTGCGAAATTAAGTTTCGGGTCTGTTAACTTTTCCGACTTGGTGTTAACTTCCTGTCTTGTTTTGCCTGACAGGAAGCGATGCCTAAAGAACTTGTAGACGACGAATTGTGGTCACTCA
>NZ_LOVS01000019.1:0-1100 GCF_001523835.1 Burkholderia sp. ABCPW 14
ATAGCCGGTCCAGCCGCCCAGTGCCTGAAGTGCCTTGCGATCGTGCAATTCTTCCTCCTGACCTCTATAGAATCAGGCGTCAGGTTACGCAATCTCCATCAAACCCTCCACGGTTTACTGCGATGAACCAAAAAATGAAGCCCGATACCGATCGGATAAGCGAATTATTGGCACTGCAAAGGCGACTCAACCAAGAGCGCCACGGCTTACGAATCGATGATGATGCGGCCGTCCGGAAAGCGATTGAGAATTACAGCAAGATCGTCCGTGCCGGGCAACTTTGAACAACGACGACTGGATATTTACCGGACGATCCACCGGCAAGCTTGCGATTGCCTGTTTTGGCAGCGATGAGGTAGATTCCCGATGGCCTCCATTCCGATGATGATTTGAAAAAAATGGGCTTTGCATTTATCCGCGAGGGTGACACGACCTCGCACGGTGGCCGCGTACTCGTGTGTGATCCAACCAACACAGTCGACGGCAAGGCTTTGGCGCTGCTCGGCGACAAAGTGTCCTGCCCCAAGTGCGGCGGGGTCTATCCGATCGTCGGGGTCAAAAATCGGTTCATCGCAGTAAACCGTGGAGGGTTTGATGGAGATTTCGTAACCTGACGCCTGATTCTATAGAGGTCAGGAGGAAGAATTGCACGATCGCAAGGCACTTCAGGCACTGGGCGGCTGGACCGGCTATCGGTTGGAGCGGGTGGAATGGCCGGAAGGAGGCGGCGGTACGCTGTCGCTGTATCTGAAGCCGGTCAGCAAGGTCATGCACTGCGAACAGTGCGGAGCGCGCTGCCAGCAAATCCACGAGACGACGGTTCGGCGAGTGCGCGATCTGCCGCTGTTCGAGTACCGAGTCGTGCTGCATGTCCCCCGCCGTCGGGTCTGGTGCGAACACTGCGGCGGCCCGCGACTGGAGAAGCTGGCGTGGCTGGGCCGCTACCAGCGGGTGACGGAGCGGTTCGCCAAGGCCTGCGAGAAGCTGCTGCAAGCGGCCAGCGTGCAGGCAGTCGCAGCCTTCTACGATCTGGGATGGCACACGGTCAAATCGATCGACAAGATGCGCTTGCGAGCGCGTGTGGCCGAGCCGGACTGGTC
>NZ_LOVS01000020.1:0-18235 GCF_001523835.1 Burkholderia sp. ABCPW 14
CAGGGCGCAGGGCGCAGGGCGAGGGGCGAGGGGCGAGGGGCGAGGGGCGCGGCGTCGGTCGCGCGTCGCGCGCGGGCATCGCGGCCTGCGCGCCGCGCGCGACGGAAAGCAAGGCGAAAGATTGCGCGTCAGCGCGCGCGGTCCGGCCAGGCGGAACCGCCGATCTCGCGCGTGATCTTCGCGATGCACTCGCGCAGCGCCGGCACCGCGACCGAGCGCAGGAAATCGGGCGTGCACTGGTGCGCGGAACCGCCGCAGTTGACCGTGTAGCGCTGGCCGGTCGGCGCGACGAAGCCCGCCGCGATTGCATTCAATTCCTCGCGCCATTCGCCGATCGCAATCGCATAGCCGTTCTGCGCGATGTCGGAGAGCGCGGCATTCAGCCGTGCGACGACGAATGGCCAGTCGTCGCCCGCCGCGGCCTGCAGCGCGCCGATCAGCTCGCGCCGCGCGTCGTCCTCGAGCGTCGCGAGGTACGCGCGGCCGACTGCCGTGCGTGCGATGTCCATCCGCGAGCCCGTCTCGAGCCGTGTGACCAGCACGGCCGAGCGCGGGCGGATCACGTCGATCGCGACCATGTCGAGGCGGTCGCGCACCGCGAGGTGGACGGACAGCGAAGTCTTTTCGGCGAGCTCGACGAGGAACGGCCGCGAGCGCGCGCGGATGTCGAAGTTGCGCAGGAAGCCGTTGCTGAGCTCGAGTACCGACGCCGTCAGCACGAAGCGCTCGCTGTCGGGTAACTGGAACAGGAAGCCGGCGCTGACGAGCGTCGCCGTGATTCGCGACACGGTCGGCTTCGGGATACCTGTCAATTCTGCTAGTTCTCGGTTGCTGACCGGGGCATCGGAGGTCGCGATGCGACGCAGGACGGCCAAGCCGCGCGCGAGGGCCGTGATTTCGTCGGAGGTGGCTTCCCGTTCTCGGGAAACGGGTTGGGCGTTGGAGCGTGTCGTCACGGGTATCTCTCTTTTTCGAAACTTGATTTCAGATTTTTATAAATTGTAAGACGAATACCGGAAAATGCGCACGCTTCGCCTCGATCTTTCATGATGCGCAATATTTACTGATTTTCCCCGAGTTTATTGGAGAAATGTCGGGTTGCGCACCGTCGGGAATGACATGGGAACATGTATTTTTCGCTTGACTTGTCAGCCGGAAACGGAAAAAATGTCTACCAATTTCGAAACGTTGTTTCGTTAGTTTAGTCGGGAACGACGTTCGATGCAGTCTCTCAGGTTCTAGCACGGCCCTCGGAATGGCTAGAACTTTTTTAGCGCCACGGTCTCCGTGGCGCTTTTTTTTCCGTTCACAGCCTGAGTGACTGTTCCATATATTGGGATGTCGGCGGAAAACGCCGGCACGTCCGGTCTTCGACGGGCGGCGCCGCCGCACGCGGCGAGCGCGCATAAAAAAAGCGCGGTGCCACGAGGGCATCGCGCCAACCCGGCGCCGAGCGCCGGCGAATCAGCCGTGATGGCGAAGAGAATCGCTTGTCACGCCTTCTTGAGCTGGATCGCCGCGGGCTCGGCCGTCAGATAGCCGACGCTCGCGCCGAAGCGGTCCTTGTAGTTCGCGCGCACGAGCGGATCGAGCGCGCCCTTCACTTTGTCGTGCAGCGGCGATTCCCAATCGCCCGCGTGCTGGAAGTTGCTCATGATGTAGGTCCAGCCGTTGATCTCGTCGACCGCGTGCAGGCCCGTCGATTCGGCGCCCGCCGGGCACGACAGCACGCGCGACAGCTTCTTCGTGTCGACGTCGTACGCCCACAGAAAGTTGTTCACGTGCATCCCCGAGTCCTCGCCGATGAAAAGCGTGCGCAGCTTTTCCGAGAACTTCAGGTTGTCCGGATTCGCGATTTTGTCCGGATTCGCGAGATTGCCGAGCGCATCGGCCGCGGCCAGGTCCTCGCCGACGAGCGCCGCGGGCGCGCTCATGTCGACGGGCACCCATTCGCTGTCGATCGCGGCGCCCGACGTGTCGCGCTGGCCGCCGCGCATGCCGAGCGCGTAGACGGCGCCCGCCGCGATCTTCTTGTCGAGCGCGACGTCGCGCGACGCCGCGTTGCCTTTCACCATCGACGTCTCGATCCGCGACATCGCCATGTAGACGATCTTGTCCTTCGCGTTCGCGGTCGTTCCTTCGAGCTTCGTGAACGCCATGCTGCCGCCCGCGAGCGCCGCGTAGCGGTGTGTCTCGAGGAACGCAGCCGCGCGTTCCATCCCCGGCTTCACGCGAATCCAGTTGAACTTGCCGCCGAAGTGGATCTTCGCGAACATCGGATCGGCCGGGTCGGTCGTCGCGACGTCCATGATGTCGGACGCCTTCAGCCGGTTCGCGAGCGCCTCGATCTCGGCGCTCGTCGCGTGGCCGAGCCTGATCCACGTGAGCGTCGCCGCGCCCGCGCCCGCCGACGACGTCTGCGTCCACTTGCCGACGTACAGCGTGCCCGCCGACAGGTCGGCCGGCTTGTCCGCGACGAACATGAAGAGGCCGCCGTTCGTCGCGTCGTCGCCCATCATCACGGTGCGCTGGTCCGGCATCACGTGGATCAGCTCGTGCGAGATGCGGCCGAGGCAGTAGTGCTTCTTCACGGCGCCCGTGCCGTCCGGATTCACGACGATCTCGGGCAGGTGGCCGTAGTGGTACGGATTCGCGGCCGTGTCGCTGCCGAACGTGTTCCGGCTGAACGCCTTGAATTGCGCGTCGGTCGCGGCCTTCGTCGCGTCCGGTTCGTACTCCTCGCTCGACAAATGCGTGTTCCACGGCGACAGGCTCGCGCCGCACGTGATCCACAGGCCGTGCGCGGCCGACGTGTCGACGTTGTGGTACTTGACGAGCTTGAGCGCGCCCGTCGCCGGGTCCTGATCGAGCGTCAGCACCGCGATCGGCGACGGCAACTGGCCGTACGCCGAATCGCCGTTCTGGCTGCGCGTCGTGTATTCGAACTGGACAACCGCGAACACCGTGTTGCCCTTCACGCCCGGCACCTTCGCGTCCTTGAGCGTGAGGAGCGAGCTGCCGTCCGGGCAGTCGGAGAAGAACTGGCGCTCGCGCCCCGCGACCGTCGCGTCGACGATCGGCCGGTTGTCGATGTCGTAGTAGCCGCCCGCGAGGATCGTGCCGCCCTTGCCGTCCGGCACCTGGTCGCCCGTCACGAAGAACGGCCGGTACGCGAGCTTGTAGTTGCGCGTCGAGCCGTCGCTGAATGAGATCGACAGCGTCGAGCCGACGGTCGTCGTCGCCATCGCGGCCGGGTCGGCGAGCGTCGGCGCGGCCATCGGCGCGAACGCGGCGGCCGCGAAGCTGGCCGCGGGCGGCGCGGCGGCGACGTCGTCCCCGCCGCAACCGGACAGCAGGGCGGGGAGCGCGACGCCGGAGAGCGGCAGCATCGGCGCGCCGGCGAGAATCTTCAGGGCATGGCGGCGGGAGGGATCGGGTAGCGCGGGCATGGGGAATCCAGTTGTTGTGGGCGACGGAAAACGCGGACGCGCCGACGTCGGGTGCGGCGGACAGCGATGAAAACCGAGTGGAAGTTTATTTTTTTAAAATGAAAGTTTTTTGAATTGAGTTTGTATGAATGGACGAACGTCTCGCGATGCGCGCGCGGACGCGGCTCGCGCGGGCGGCGACCGGCCGGGCGGACGCTGCGCGCGACATCGCCCACGCGGCAACGACATGAAAAAAAGAAACGGAAGCGGGCAGGCGCGCGTCGGCGCGTCGTATCATCGCTTTTTCGCCACACGGAGCCGCTTTGCCGCGCCATTCGCCATGACGATCGAGATCGCCAACGCAACCGCCATCGTTTTCCGCACCGGCCGCCGCCGGATGTACGCCGCCGCGCTCGCGGCCATTGCCGCCGCCGCGCTTGCCGGATGCAAGAAGCCGGAAGAAGCGAGCGCGCCGCCGCCGCCCGATACCGCGGCAAGCGCCGCCGCCCGCGCGGCCAGTCAGACGACGCAGAAGCTCGACCAGGTCGCGAGCTTCGTGAACCAGCAGATCGACGCGGCGAAGCAGGGTGTCGCGTCGGCGGCGTCCGCCGTGCCGCCCGTCACCGCGAGCTCGGTCTCGGCCGTCGCGCGGGCGCATCTGCAGGGCGCCGCGTCCGCCGTGCTCGGCCAGGCCGCCGTCGCGGCCGGCACGAGTCTCGAAGCCGCCGGCCGCAAGCTGCAGCAATGGAGCCAGACGGCCGCGCTGGGCGCCTCGGGCGCGGCCGCCGCGAGCGATTCGGCGGCGAGCAAGTAAATTCCGCTTGCGTCCCGGGTTAAGTGTAATTATGATGGTTACATATTGTCGTCGAAGCGGGGTGCGCGAGCATTCCGCTGCCGGTGGATCATGAATACGAGCAGTCGGTTCGCGTTTGCCGTCCACGTGCTCGCGCTGTTGTCGTTGCAGGAAGGCGTGCCGCTGTCGTCGGACGTGATCGCGGGTAGCGTGAACACGAATCCGGCGCTGATTCGCCGTCTGCTGTCGATGCTGGCGGCCGCGGGGCTCACGACGTCGCAGCTTGGCGCGGGCGGCGGCGCGCTGCTGGCGCGCGAGCCGTCGAGCATCACGCTGCTCGACGTCTACCGCGCGGTCGACGATGCGCAACTTTTCGCGTTGCATCGCGAGGCGCCGAATCCGGCATGCCTCGTCGGACGGCACATCCAGGGCGTGCTGACCGACTACATCGGCGACGCGCAGCGGGCGATGGAGGCGTCGCTCGTGACGCGCACGCTCACCGACGTGACGGCCGACGTGCTGCGCTCGGAGGCGTCCGGGCAGCCGGTCGGCGTGCGGCAGGCGAGCGGTTGAGCGGTCTCGATGAGCGGTCTCGATCGCTTGAATTCGAAACGGCGGCGCGCATGGTATCCGGCGCGTCGCGGCTGCCGATCGGATCGGGATTCGCCGCCGGCCCGATAACGGGCTCGCGAAGAATGAAGGGCCAAGGGCTGCCGCCCGATGAAACACCGCTCGACGATGACGACGGGCGGACGAATTGACTATGATGGGGATCGTGGATCCCTCTTTTTTCGATTGAATATGTAATTAATTTAGTTACATATTCGCTTACCAGGAGAATCGACATGACGCAACGTACTTTGAAAATCGCGCTGTTCGGCGCAACCGGCATGGTCGGCTCGCGGATCGCGGCCGAAGCGGCGCGCCGCGGCCATCAGGTGACGGCGCTGTCGCGTCATCCGGCGGCGGGCGCCGAGAACGTGACCGCGAAGGCGGCCGACCTGTTCGATCCGGCGAGCATTGCCGCCGCGCTCGAAGGCCAGGACGTCGTCGCGAGCGCGTACGGTCCGAAGCAGGAAGATGCGTCGAAGGTCGTCGATGCGGCGAAGGCGCTCGTCGAAGGCGCGCGCAAGGCAGGCGTGAAGCGCGTTGTCGTCGTGGGCGGCGCGGGCACGCTCGAAGTCGCGCCCGGCAAGCAGCTCGTCGATACCGAAGGCTTCCCGGACGCGTACAAGGCCGTCGCGCTCGCGCATCGCGACGCATACGACTACCTGGCGACCGTGCAGGACCTCGACTGGACGTTCTTCTCGCCCGCCGCGCTGATCGCGCCCGGCGAGCGCACCGGCACGTTCCGCACGGGCGCGGGCAAGCTGATCGTCGACGCAGACGGCAACAGCAAGATCTCGGCCGAAGATTACGCGGTCGCGTTCGTCGACGAGATTGAGCAGCACCACTTCGTGCGCCAGGTCGCGACGGTCGCGTACTGATCGCGGCGCGGGCGCCGGCGCATCGCGCGCGGGCGTCCGCGCAGCCATGCCGCCGGGCCGAGACGCCCGGCCGTGAGCGCGGCGCACCGGAGCGCTCCGGTGCGTCGCGTCGTCATGCCGGACGCACGTCGAAGCAGGCGGCGCGCGCACGCGTTGGGGCTACACTGGCGATCGTCGTCATTACTCATACGGTCGCATGCCGATTTCGCCTCGCTTGCTTTTCGCTCGCGGCGCCGCTTTCGTTCTCGCCGCGATCGCCGCCGGTCTTGCCGCCGGTCCGTCGATCGCCGCCGGGGCGCGCGCCACGTTCGACTGCGCGCGCCGCCGCGCTCATCCTCGCGTGCGCCGGTCTTGCGCTTGCCGGCGCGCCGCCCGCCGCGCGAGCCGCGACCAATCCGAGTCTCGCAACCTTCCAAAAGCTGATCTCGCCCGCCGCCGCCTCGGATGCCGCCGCGCCGGCGTCGGGCGCATCCGCCGCTGCGCCCGCGTCCGCGCCGTCGCCGGCGAGCGCCGCCGAGATCGCGCGCTCGTTCGACTCTGTCATCAAGATGCTCGACAACGACCGGCAGCGCACACAACTCGTCGCGCAACTGAAGCAATTGCGCAGCGTCGCGCTCGCCGCGCAGGCCGCGCAGACGGCGTCCGCCGCCGTGGCGGCGTCCGGCGCGACGGGCACGGGGCTCCTCGGCGCGATCGCGTCCGGGATGGCGTCCGTCGAGGCGAGCCTGCGCGAGCGCGACACGCCGCTGCGCTACTGGTCCGCACGCTTTCGCGCGGCGGGCAGCGAGCTGTACGCACTCGCAAGCGGGGCGGGGCCGCAGCCGCCCGCGCAGATCCTGCTCGATCTCGCGCTGATGCTGGCGGGCTGGCTCGCGTGCGCGGCGCTCCTGATCTGGGCGCAGCACCGGGTCTGGGCCCGCTATGGAATCGCGGTCAAGCTCGGTCCGAATCCGAGCGCGAAGGACATGCTGATCTTCGCGCTGAGGCGTGTCGGGCCATGGATCGTGTCGTTCGTCGCCGTGCTCGCGATCGCGCGCGGCCTGCCCGATTCGCTCGGCCGCACGCTCGCGCTCGTCGCCGCGTACGCGATCGTGTCGGGCTCGGTGTTCGCGTCGCTGTGCCTCATCATGTTCGCGCTCTTCAGCGCGGGCCATCGGCGCGCGGCGGGGCGTGTGCTGATCGCGCGCTCGTGGGGGCTGCTGCGGCTGATCGGCACGTTCGGCGCGCTCGGCGACGCGGCGCTCAACCGCGACGTCGCGTGGCAGCTCGGCGTCGATTTGTCGAGCCTCGTGTCGACCGCGTCGAGCATGACGGCCGCCGTGCTCTGCGGGTGCTTCGCGCTCGCGTACCGGCGGCCCGTCGCGCACCTGATCCGCAACCGCAGCCACGCGCAGCGCACCGGCCATCGCGCGACGACCGAGATGGCCGATTTCGCGGCCGCATTCTGGCCCGCGCCCGTGCTGCTGCTCGCGTTCGCGGCGGTGGCGGGCACGCTGCTCGGCAGCCGTTCGTCGTCCGATCTGCTGCGCACCTCGACCGTGAGCGCGTTGTTGCTCGTGCTCGCGTTCTTCCTGTCGGCCGTCGCGCTGCGCGTCACGCGCCCGCATCCGACCCACCGCAAGCGCCGCCACCGCTCCGCGTACGTCGCGCGGCTCGTGCGCTTCGCGGGCTCGCTCGCGACGCTCTTCATCTGGCTCGGCTACGTCGAGCTGACGTCGCGCCTGTGGGGGATCTCGCTCGCGCGGATCGTCGAGCACAGCGTCGCCGCGCGCGGGATCGCGCAGGCGGTGACGGCGATCATCGTCACGCTGTTCGTCGCGTGGCTCGCGTGGATCGTCGTCGACACCGCGATCCTCGATGCGCTCAACTCGGCGAGTTCGCACGGCAAGAGCCGCAATCCGAGCATGCGGGCGCGCACGATGCTGCCGCTCGTGCGCAACGTCGCGTTCGTGGCGATCGTCACCATCGCCGCGATCGTTACGGCGGCGAACCTCGGGCTCAACGTGACGCCGCTCCTGGCCGGCGCAGGCGTGATCGGCCTCGCGGTGGGTTTCGGCGCGCAGTCGCTCGTGTCGGACCTCATCACCGGGCTTTTCATCATCCTCGAGGACACGATCTCGGTCGGCGACTGGATCGACGTCGACGGCGGCCATGCGGGCACGGTCGAGCATCTGACGATCCGCACGGTGCGGCTGCGCGACGGGCAGGGCGCGCTGCATTCGATCCCGTTCTCGCAGATCAAGATCGTCAAGAACCTGTCGCGCGACTACGGCTATGCGGTGTTCGAAGTGCGCGTGCCGTTCTCCGCCGATCTCGACCAGGTCACGCGGCTGATCCGCGATGCGGGCGCGGACCTGTGGAGCGATGTCGCGGTGCGCCGGCTGATGCTCGGCGCGGTCGAGATATGGGGACTCGACCGCTTCGAGCCGAACTGGATGGTCGTCAAGGGACAGATCCGCACGCGGCCGCAGCAGCAGTCGAGCGTGATGCGCGCGTTCAATGCGCGGATCAAGCGGCGGATGGACGACGCCGGCATCGAGATTCCGCTGCCGCAGATGCACGTTTATTCGACGGCGGCGGGCGGCGTCGCGGCGGACAAGGCGGACAAGGCGGACAAGGCGGACAAGGCGGACAAGGCGGACAAGGCGACGCGCGACGCGAGGCACGACGAGTCCGATCGGGAGCGCGCCGCGCGCGACGACGCGAGGCGCGACGGCGAACGGCAAGGCGGGAGCGCCGACGAGCGGGTCGCGAAGCGTGCCGATGATCGTGCGGCGGCGCCGGGCGAGCGGGACGCGTCAAGGGGTTGATGCGCATGACGCGCGCGATGCGAGCCATGCACGACGGCGAAGTTGCGGTTCGACGGACGATGGCCCCGGCTCGATATGCGTGCGCAAGCCGCGTTCACGCGCGCACGAACGCGGGCGGTCGAAACGCGTTCGCCGCGCTCGCGTCGCGGGCGACGATACGGCTAGTGCCTGCCGCGCCGCGCCTCGCACAGCGCACTCTCCGTCTCGATTGGCATCGAGCGAGTGGCACACGACGCGGTCATGCGGCGGCGATGGCGTTTCCCGCGGTTTCGTCACGCGAAATGATCGCGCCGGCGCGCCCATGTGAGCGTTGGCGCGAACGCGACGGGGTCGCGTCACGGTTCGTCGCGAGATTCGCATTGACGCCGACGGCCGCGCGCTCACCCATCGGCGCCGGCGTCGACTGCGACGAGATCGTTCACGTGCGTCGCCACCTGCTCGCCGGTTACGCCGTATACGTGCAGCGAGACCGCGGGCGCGTCGGCCGGCGCGCCCACGTGCCCGAGCCGGTGAATGGCCGTGCGCCCCGCGCAGACGTACGACACCGCGCCCGTCGGCCGCGCGCGCTTGCGTGCGTCGATCGCACGGCAGGCCGCGTCGTTCCAGCCGTAGACGATCTCCGTGAGCTCGCCTTCGATCACCGCATAGCCGCACCACGTATGATGGCCGTGCACGGGGCTCCATTGACCGGGCCGCCACACGAGCGACACGACCGCATAGCGGCCGAGCGGGTCGGCGGCGAGCAGATGGCGCCGATAGCCCGCCGCGCCGCTTTCGCGTTGCGCGGGCGTGAGGAGTCCCGGCGCTGCGACGGCTTCCGTGAGCGCGGCGCGCAGCTCGCGCGCGAACGCCGGATGCCGCGACGGTGCGGATTCATCGGCGAGCGCGGCGAACGCGGCGTCGATCCGCGCGCAGAAACGCTCGATCGGCGTCGGCGCGGCGAGCGCGCGACACGGCGCGGACGTCGCGCGTTCGCGCGGGTTCGAGGGCGCATCCGGTACGTGCGAGATGGGGGAGGCGGCGTGGTTCATCGTTGACTCGGTCGTTCTTTTCCCGCAGCGACGTTGCGCGGGTCCGGTACGTATTTATACCGGTCGACTCGGAGAAACGGATTCCATATTGTTCCCTCGTGCGAACAATGGATAGAATAATTTTCTATCCGATAGGGACTGGGGAAATGGACGCGATCGATCGTAAGTTGCTCGAGCTGCTGCAGGAGGACGCGACGCTGCCGATCGCCGAACTCGCGCAGCGCGTGAATCTGTCGCAGACGCCGTGCTGGAAGCGGATTCAGCGGCTCAAGGAGACGGGCGCGATTCGCGCGCAAGTCGCGCTGTGCGATCCGCGCAAGCTCGGCGTCGGCACGACGGTGTTCGTCGCGGTGCGCACGAACCAGCACACCGAGGAGTGGGCGGCGCGCTTCACGCAGGCCGTGCGCGACATGCCGGAGGTCGTCGAAGTCTACCGGATGAGCGGGGAGACGGATTATCTGCTGCGGGTCGTCGTCGCCGACATCGACGACTACGACCGCATCTACAAGAAGCTCATCCGCTCGGTGCCGCTCTTCGACGTCAGCTCGTCGTTCGCGATGGAGCAGATCAAGTACTCGACCGCGCTGCCGGTGCGTGACCGCGCCGCCGGTTGAAGGGGCGGCGAGCCCGCTCGACGCCGCCGCTCAGCGCCCTCGCTCGAGCGCACGCTGGCGCTCGTCGGCGAGCGCGTCGCGCCGCACGAAATCCGCGACGAATCCGCTCGCCGGATGGTGATAGAGGTTGTACGGCGTGTCCCATTGCGCGAGCCGTCCGTCGTCGATCACGCCGATCCGGTCCGCGAGCGCGAATGCTTCCGCCTGGTTGTGCGTGACGAAGAGCGCCGTGTGGCCCGCCGCCTTCAGGATGTCGCGCACCTCGAACGCGAGCCGCTCGCGGGTGTCGACGTCGAGATTCGAGAACGGCTCGTCGAGCAGCAGCAGCTCCGGCGACGGCGCGAGCGCGCGGGCGAGCGCGATCCGCTGCTGCTGGCCGCCCGACAGTTCGTGCGGATACGCGTTCGCCGCGTCGGCGAGGCCGACGAGCTCGAGCATCTGCGCGGCGCGCGCGCGGCGTTGCGCCTTCGGCGTGCGGCGCAGCCCGAACTCGACGTTCTGCTGCGCGGACAGATGCGGGAACAGCGCGTAGTCCTGGAACATCATCCCGACGCGGCGTTTTTCCGGCGGCACGTCGGCTTCGCGGCTCGCGAGCGCGGCGCCCGCCAGCACGATCTCGCCCGCGCGCACGGGCTCGAAGCCCGCGATCGCGCGCAGCACCGTCGTCTTCCCGCAGCCGGACGCGCCGAGCAGGCAGCCGATCGCGCCGCGCTCGAGCGCGAGGTTCAGGCGGTCGACGATCGTGCGCCGGCCGCGCGGCGTGTCGTAGGCGAGCGTGACGGCGTTCAGTTCGAGCAGCATGGCGTGCATCTCAGGGTCCGGATTTCAGTTGGGTGCGAGCGAGCACGATCACGGGCGCAAGTCCCGCCACGACGATCGCGAGCGCGGCGATCGCGCCTTCCTCGTAGGTGCCGCGCGCGGCTTCGGCATAGAGCCAGGTCGCGAGCGTGTCGAAGTTGAGCGGGCGCAGCAGCAGCGTCGCGGGCAGCTCTTTCATCGCGTCGACGAACACGAGCAGCGCGCTCGCGCCGAGCGCGGGGCGCAACAGCGGCAGATGCACGCGCCAGAGCGTCATGCCCGCCGTCTCGCCGAGCGTGCGCGACGCCTGCTCGAGCGACGGGGGAATCCGCGCGAGCCCGGCCTCGATGCTGCCGGCGGGAATCGCGAGGAAGCGGATCGCATACGCGACCACGAGCGCGGCCGCCGAGCCCATCAGCACGAGTCCGTCCTGGCCGAACGCGGCGGCGATCGCGCGATCGGCGAGCGCGAGCGGCGCCAGGAGCCCGATCGCGAGCACGGTGCCCGGCACCGCGTAGCCGACGCTCGCGAGCCGCGCGCAGACGCGGCTCGGCTGGAAGCGGGCGCTGTCGCGCGCGCGGCGCGTCGCCCACGCGACGACGATGCCGCACGCGAGCGTGACGACGGTTGCGGCGAGCGCGACGGCGAGCGTGTTCGCGAGGCTCGCGAGCAATTGTCCGGACACGCCGCCCACGAGATGCAGCCGCTTCGCGGTTTCGTGGACCAGATACGCGGCGGGCGCGCCGAAGCCGGCGATGACCGGCAGCCAGCCGAGCGCCGCCGCGCCGGCGGCGGCCGCGCCGCGCAGACGCCGCGGCTCGATCGCGCGCATCCGGCGGCCGTGCGCGTAGCGCTCGCGGCGGCGGCCGTAGCGTTCGAGCGCAATCGCGCCGAACACGATCGCGAGCATTGCGAGCGCTATCTGCGCGGCGCTCGCGAGGTCCGAACGCGTGACCCACGTCGTGTAGACGGAGACGGTGAGCGTTTGCACGCCGAGGAACTCGGACGCGCCGATGTCGTTCAGGGTCTCGAGGAGGGCGAGGCTCACGCCGACCGCGATCGCCGGCCGCGCGAGCGGCAGCACGACGCGCAGGAACGTCTCGATGCGGCCCGCGCCGAGCGTGCGCGCGGCTTCGATCAGGCTCGCCGATTGCGTGACGAACATCGCGCGCGTGCACAGATAAACGTACGGATACAGCACGAAGCCGAGCACGATGATCGCGCCCGGCAGCGAGCGCAGGTCGGGCAGGCGGAACGCGCGCGGGCTGTCGAAGCCGAGCATCCAGCGCAGCGCGGACTGCACGGGGCCGATCGGATGCAGCAGGTCGAGGTACGCGAACGCGACGATGTACGACGGCACCGCGAGCGGCAGCAGCAGCGCCCACGCGAGCGTGCGGCGTCCGGGGAAGTCGTAGGCGGTGACGAGCCAGGCGGCGCCGGTGCCGACGCACGCGACGATCGCGCCGACGCCCGCGAGCAGCGCGAGCGTGTTGGCCGTCGCCTGCGGCCGCACGAATTCGGCGAGGTGGCGCCAGTGCGACAGATCGGCGCCGAGCGCGGACCACGCGAGCGCGGCGAGCGGCGTCGCGACGAGCGCCGCGATCGCCGCTGCGGCGAGGAGCCAGCCGCGCGCGGCGACACACAGGACGAGCGCGCGCAGACGCTCGCCGGCGCACGCGCGAACACGCGCGAGCGGGCGGCGCGCGACGGCGGCGTCGTCAGTTGTCAAAGCCGACCTTGTCGACGAGCTGGCTTGCGCGCTTGCGGTGCTTCGCGATCTCGACGAGCGGCAGCGGATCGACCTTCAGCGGCCCGAAGCCGGCGATCACCGGATCGAGCGTGACGCCCGCGCGCACCGGATACTCGTAGTTCGCCTGCGCGTAAAGCGCCTGCGCGGGCGGCGACGCGAGGTATTCGAGCAGCTTCACCGCGTTGTCCTTGTTCGGCGCGTGCTTCGCGACGGCCGCGCCGCTCACGTTGACGTGCGTGCCGCCGCTCTTCGCGTTCGCGAACGTCGGGCGGACGACCTTGATCGCGTCGCCCCACTTGCGCGCGTCGGTGCCCGGTTCCGCGTGCTTCATGTGACCGACGTAGTATGCGTTCGCGAGCCCGACGTCGCAGATCCCGCCGAGGATGTCGCGCGCGACGTCGCGATCGCCGCCCGTCGCCTTGCGCGCGAGGTTCGCCTTCACGCCGCGCAGCCACTGCTCGGTCGCGGCTTCGCCGTCGTGCGCGATCATCGCGGCGACGAGCGCGGTGTTGTACGGATGCTGGCCCGAGCGGATGCAGACCTTGCCTTTCCATTTCGGATCGGCGAGCGACTCGTACGTGATCGCGTCGAGCTTCATGTTCTTGTCGGCGTACAGCACGCGGTCGCGCAGCGACAGCGCATACCAGTCGCCGCGCGCGCTGCGCAGGTTCGCGGGGATCGCGTCGTCGAGCGGCCGCGAGCGAACCGGCTGCGTGAGCCCGCCGTCGACGAGATCGAGCAGGTTGCCGATGTCGACCGTCATCAGCACGTCGGCCGGCGAGCGCGCGCCTTCCGCCTTCACGCGCTCGAGGAGGCCGTCCTTGACGAACACCGTGTTGACGGCGATCCCGCTTTGCTTCGTGAACGCGTCGATGAGCGGCTGGATCAGCTTCGGCTCGCGGGTCGTGTAGAGATTGACTTCGTTCGCCGCGTGCGCGGCGGGCGCGATTGCGGCGAGTGCGAACGCGAGCGTGCGCAGCAGCGGGCGGGCTTGCTTCAGGAACATGGAGGGCTCCGGCTAGGGACGTGCGATGGACGGACGCTCCGGCAGGCGGGACGTGTGGCCGTCGCGGAGCGAAAATTACAAAATGAAAGAATTTAATTGTAATGCGAAACGGGAACGATTCCCATATGCGAAACGTTCGCAAAACATCTGACGAATAGCGCGGCGGCGGGATGGGCGGGACGGGCGGCGACGCGGGCGCGGTTGCGCGTAGAATGCCGGCTTGGCGATTTTTTGACGGAGCGCAGCAGGCGATGAACGACCCGCGCAGCAAGAAGAATCCGGTGGTCGGCGTGGCGATTCTGATCGTCGTGGCCGTCGTGCTCGTGATCGGTACGATCCTGTACAACGCGATTTCGCAGAAGCACGAGTACGACGAAGCCCATCCGCAAGGGGCGTCGGCGAGCGCCGCGTCCGCGCACGGCTGATCGCGCGCGTCGCGCGTTAGCGCGCGACGGCCGGAAGCCGCGGCCTGACCCGCGTATAGAACACGAGCGCGAGGATCACGAGCCACGCGCCGCCGACGAAAAGCGCGATGCGCGTATCGTCGAAATACCCGAGCATCGCGATCACGAACGCCATGAACGCGATCGTGAGCGCCGGGCCGATCGGCCAGAACGGCACCTTGAACTTCAGCGCGGCGGTTTCGGCTGCGGTGAGCCGGCGGCGCATCGCGACCTGCGACAGCAGGATCATCAGCCAGACCCAGACGGTCGCGAACGTCGCGATCGCGGCGACCATCAGGAACACGTCCTTCGGCATCAGATAGTTGAGTACGACGCCGATAAGCAGCGCGCCCGCCATCACGAGCACCGTGACCCACGGCACGCCGCGCGCGGACATCGCGCCGAGCGCGCGCGGCGCCTGGCCCTGCAGCGCCATCCCGTACATCATCCGGCCCGCGCCGAAGATGTCGCTGTTGATCGCGGAGATCGCCGCGCTGATCACGACGAGATTCAGGATCTCGGCGGCGGAGCGCACGCCGAGCGCCGAGAAGATCTGCACGAACGGGCTGCCGCTTGAGCCGACGCCCGTCCACGGGAAGATCGACATCAGCACGACCATCGTCAGCACGTAGAAGAGCAGGATACGCACCGGCACGGCGTTGATCGCGCGCGGAATCACGCGCTCGGGGTTCTTCGCCTCGCCCGCGCTCATGCCGATCACCTCGATCCCGCCGTACGCGAAGATCACGACGGACAGCGACGCGACGAGGCCGCCGATGCCGTTCGGCAGAAAGCCGCCGTGCGACCACAGGTTCGACAGCGACGGCGCGCCGCCGCCGCCGAGCTTCATTCCGGTGAAAAGAATGGCCGCGCCGCCGCCGATCATCGCGACGATCGCCCCCACCTTGACGATGGACAGCCAGAATTCCAGCTCGCCGAACACCTTCACGTGGCACAGGTTGAGCCCGCAGATGATCGCGACGACCGCGAGCACCCAGATCCACTGCGGCACGTCCGGAAACCAGAAGCCCATGTAGATGCCGAACGCGGTGATGTCGGCGATCGCGACGATCACCATCTCGAGCGTGTAGGTCCAGCCGGTGACGAAGCCCGCGAACGGCCCGAGGTTCTCGGTCGCGTAGTGGCCGAACGAGCCCGGCACGGGCTCGCGCACGGCCATTTCGCCGAGCGCGCGCATCACCATGTAGACGGCCGCGCCGCCGAGAATGTACGCGAGGATGACGGCGGGGCCCGCCAGCTGGATCGCGGACGCCGAGCCGTAGAAGAGGCCCGTGCCGATCGCCGAGCCGAGCGCGAGAAAGCGGATGTGCCGCGCGCTCAGGTGGCGCTGCAAGTTCTTCATCGTGTCTCCGAATGATTGATGTCGTCGGCCGGACGCAGCGGCCCGGCGCTCGCGCTCGAAAAGTTGTATAGACAACTTGGCGCGCGAAAGATCATACCAATCGGCGCGCGCGGGCAGTAGTCAGGGAATCCCTGAGTACCCGCGCGGCGCGAAACGGTGGCAAGGGAGAGGTGAAGCGGACGGCTCACTCGGGCAGGCGGATCACGCTCGCGTCCTTGCGGATCAGCAGCGACGACGCGAGCATCTGCTTGCACTGGTGCGCGAGCATCTTCAGGTCGTGCGTGAGATCGGCGCTCGCGTCCGAGCGCTCGGCGTCGACGACCATCGAATCGAGCGCGCGCGTCAATTGCCTGGTCGCTTCGGCCTGGTTCGACGGCGGCGGCGTGCCGGCCTCGGCCCGCTCGAGATGCTCGCGCACGGCGGCCATTCCCTGCTCGAGCGCGGGCGGGTTGCTTTCCGAGCACGCATGGCGCAGGAGCGGCGCGGCCGCGGTGATCTGCGCGCCGAGCACGTGGGTTTGCACGAGCAGATCGTTCAGTTCCGGCACGAACTTCTGGTGCGCCTTCGGCTCGAGCATCATCCGCTGGAACGCCTGGCCCAGGTTCGCGAACGCGATGTGCACGTTCTTGCGCGCGAGCCGGTATCGATAGTCGGCGTCGAGGCCGGGCGCGACCGCCTCGACCGCCGCGGCGACCGCGGGCACGGCCGCCGCGCCGTCGGCGACGGGCACGGCGGGCGCGGTCTTGCCGCGTCCCACGCGCCACGTCGCTTCGAAGTACTTGCGGGTCGTCGCGAGCACGTCGGCGACGAGATTGCCGATCGCGCGGTATTCCCAGTACGGGAAGAGGCGGCTCGCCGCGATCGCGATCATGCAGCCGACGACGGTGTCGATCGCGCGCTCGCCGATGATCCGCATGTTGCCGGGCGCGAGCAGATGGAAGAGGAGCAGCACGTACGACGACGTGAACACGACGCTCGCCGCGTAGTTGAAGAGCAGCAGGCTGTAGCTCATCACCATCGACGCGAACATGAACGCGATCAGCACGTGCGGCTCGCGAACCGTGTAGATGAGCGCGAGACTCGCCGTGCAGCCGATCAGCGTGCCGACGATACGCTGCGCGTTGCGCTGCTTCGTCAGCGAATAGCCGGGCTTCAGGATGATGATGCTCGTCATCACGATCCAGTACGCGTTCGTGAGCGGCAGGAGGCGCCCGAGCCAGAAGCCGATCGCGACCGCGATCGTCACGCGCAGCGCGTGCCGGAAGCTCGGCGACCCCATGTTCAGGTTCGAGAAGATCAGCAGCGGCGACATCCGGCGCTTTTGCAGGAAGCGCGACAGCGCCTTGTCGATCTTCAGTTCGGTCTGCTGCGCATCGGCGCTGCCCGACAGGTTGCGGCGCATCTTGTCGATCAGGCGCGTCGCGCTCCAGATCCGGCGGAACGTCGCGAGCACGGCCGCGTACGCTTCCGGGTTCGTCGCCGCGAACTGCTTCTTGCGCATCAGCTCGATCTCGTATTCGATCGCGCGCAACTCGGCCTTCACGCTGATGCGCGAATGCGGCAGCCGGTTCTCGAGCACCGCGAAGCCGATCTCCTCGAGATCGGCGGCCGCCTTGCGGATCAGGTCGCGGTAGAAGATGATCAGGTCCGAGCCGCCGAACGTGCTGCGCACGAGCGGATAGTCGGTGTGCGCGCCGACGAACATCTCGTGCAGGTCGACGCTGTTGATGAACAGGTTGAACATCATCGTGCGGCCCGGGTCGAGCTTGCCGCGGCGCAGCTTCGGCAGGTTGCGCAGGACGATGTCGCGCGCGGTCTCCTGCGTCTCGACCGCGGTGATCTGCTTCGCGACGAGGTTGCGGTAGCATTCGTCGAGATCCGCGTCGAGATCGTAGAAATCCGCCCGCGCGAGCAGGTACGACGCGCACGCGAAGAGGCTTTCGGCGAGCGCCTGCTGCTCGATCCGGCGCGCCTGCCAGCGCGACACGAGCGTCGCCCAGTACGTGTACCAGAGCCCGCCCGCGAGAATCCACGCCGCGTTGACGAGCGCCTGCAGCGGCGTGAATTGCTCTTCGAGCGTCATCACCATCATGAACAGCGTCGCGAAGCTGATCTGCGGCCAGCGGTTGCCGTAGACGACGATGAGCGACAGCGCGAACGTGAGCGGCACGATCGTGAGCCACAGCGCGAAGATGTTCGGCGTCGCGAGCCCGGTGGCGAGCGCGGAGAAGAAGCCGATCACGCTGCACGCGAGCATTTCGTTGTGCTTGTACTTGAGCGGGCCCGGCATGTCGACGACGCACGCGCCGAGCGCGCCCGTCGCGATCGTGAAGCCGAGCTCGCGGTCGTGCAGCACGATGAGGCTCAGCACTGCGGGCAGCGATACGCCGAGCGCAATCCGTAGGCCGCCGAAGAAATACTGGCTGTAGAGAAACTTCCTGATTTCGACCGAATAGCGCATCGATGGGCGAGTGAGCTGGCGACGAGGCGCCGGGGGGGTTCTGATTGGCGACGAGTCTATCGTATTTCTGCGTCGCGAAAATCGGCGTTGGGGGCGGGGCGCCCGCGTTCGGCGTTCGGCGTTCGGCGTTCGGCGTTCGGCGATCGGCGTTCGGCGTTCGGCGTTCGCGTTCGGCGTTCCGGCCGTGGGCCGCCTGCGGTCGGCGTGCGGGCGGGCGCGGTGGGCGTGGGCCGGCCGCCGCTCGGGGCGCG